>JAFTBA010000070.1 GCA_017458545.1 Synergistaceae bacterium
AGTCAGCTCGAACCGTTACTCGAAGGAATCGACAGGGTGATATTAGTCGGTGATGTTTGGCGCGAAGCATTGAAAGGTGATTACGATTTCGTTAAAACATGGCAGGAAGCTCTCGAAATCCTGAACGGTATTAACGAATGGCAGGGCTTATTGATTAAAGGCTCTAACAGTATCGGCTTGGCTAACATCGTAAAGGCACTCACGGAGTAAAATTAAGCATGAAATTTTTGACGGCGGTAATATTCTTTGCATTGAGCGTCATTCTTCAGTATTACTGGATAAAGTATCAGCGTCATATTCACCTCACTCAACAGCAGAAATGGTACGGCATTAACATCGATAACGAAATCAAAGCGGCTACCCCTTCAATGGGAGGGGTAATATTTTTGCTGACGGGATTTTTGGCAATGCTCATTGAGTTTTCTGTTGACGGGTTAATATTCTGGTCTCTTCCGATTTTGAGCGGCCTCATAGGTTTCATTGATGACTGGCTCAAGTTCAGGACTCACACAAGTGAAGGGTTCAGAAGTCTCGATAAACTCAAAGCACAGTTAATACTCTGCGCAGTATGGGTAATAACTGTTTTTGTGAGGGGTACTTTGGGATTATGGCCGGGAATTTTCATGAATACTTACGGATTAATCTGTATACCGTTATCGTTTCTGATGACTGCAGGAACTATTAACGCTGTGAATATTACTGACGGGCTTGACGGACTCGCAGGTGGGAGTTTTCTCATATCGCTCGCAGTAATCATGATACTTATACCGCTTAACGGGTTCAATTCACGCGTAATGATTGAGCTTTTCGCAATGACGGCAGGATTCATGTTCTTCAACACGAGACCTGCTAAAACTTTCATGGGTGATACAGGGTCTCACTTTCTCGGAGGAGCTTTAGCAGCTCTGTGCGTGATGAACGGCAGAACATTAGCGGTTATACCTGCAGGATTCATATTCATTATTGATATGCTGAGTTCTGCAATTCAGATATTCACGATAAGGAAACTTGGCAAAAAAATTTTCCTCATGGCTCCGCTTCATCATCACTTCCAGAAAATGGGACTCGATGAGACTAATGTAACGATTCGATTCTGGCTCGTCCATGCAACAGGAGCGGTAATGCTGAGTCTTTTGCTGATCGAAATATAAAAAAAGCACCTATTAAAACGGGTGCTTTTTCGTTGCTTATTCTTTTACTGCCGAGAGAACATACCCCTCACAAACCCCTCAACCTCAAACACTTCATCAGGTATTCCTTTAGGCTTAACAGGTTCAGCCCATTCACCCCCGACACAAGGAACTCCGGACTGCAATGCAAATTCCTTAACTTTCACGTCATACGGCATCAGTGCCATAGGTGTACCGAATATCCTCGACAGCACACCGAAATGAAGCCTCATTCCAACAGCACACTCAGCACCTCGCCATAACTCCTGCGCCTCTCCGAACGTCTTTACCCTCACAACTTCCCTCAGCCCTAATCCTTTCATGGCCTCTTCATCATCTGCTGACATTGCCGCTCCTACAGTTTCACCGTCAACATGTCCCCTCAAAATTTCACGGTAATGTTCAAGTTCAGGACACGGCCTCAGATTCACAAGCATATATTTTCCTGTTTCAGCAGCTGACCCCGATAACACATGACCGTTTTCGGGTTTAAGCGTCAGAACCAAATCATACCCTCTCACAGCGTTCTTACACCCTAAATCCAATGCAAGCCTCAATGAATTATCATCCCTCACTTGAACACCCTCACAATTCCTCAGAGCATTACCTGCAAAAAATTCAGATATTCCCGAACGCAATGGCCCTACTGACTGACCAATCGCATACACTTTCATTCCGAAAAAACGCGCAAGCCTCATCATTCCCCAATACCATATACATGACTTCACGCTAGTACTGTCCTGAAATATCCCTCCGCCTCCGAGTATTAACCTCTCACTCTCACGGAATATCCTCACACTCTCATTAAAACTCCATCGGTTTACTGCATGAACATTAAATTTCTGCGCCGTCTCTTCAGGATTGTTAGAGAGAACTGCTATTCTATCGCGTTCAATTCCGCACCTCTGCAAAATATTTATACACGCTCTCAACAGCAGCTCATCTCCCAAATTACCGAAACCGTAATAACCTAAAAGTACTGCCCTGTATCTCCTCATCAGCTTATTACCGGCCGTATCAGTCTCAATACTGGTATCACTACAAATTTCATCACCATCACTACCGCTAAACCCGTAAGCACTCCGGTCCATAATCCGTTAAACTCACGTAACAGTATCAATGTCATTGGCGTATGGAAATGACAAAAACTGTTCACAACAGACGAAAATCCTAACACTGTACCTATCCTGAATATTTCACGGTATCGCTCAAAATATCCGTTCCTCACTAAATATCCCCACAGCAGTAACGACGGATAACCTACAAGCACCTCTCTGGTTCTGGGCCTCGCTATAAGCAGATGTTCCAACGATACCCTCATTGCACTCTCAATCCCGGATATATCCGAAACATTATCACTCCTGAATATCGCAAAACCTATCGCCCCGAGTAATGCACCGTAAAGCATTATTTCTCCCCAAAGCGGCGGCCTCGACATAAATTCAATCAGCGACTCGGGATGTATTCTCCTCTTCAAATCATGCAGCAGTACTAAAACAGGCGGCAGCACTAACGTTAATTTCACTCCCGAAAATGTCCTCAATCTCAGCATAAATGCCGTTACGCTGAAAAATGACGCTAACGCAAGTCCTCCTATAACCACAAACATAAACGCAGGAATTATCCTTCTGTTTTTAGCCGAGTCCATCGCTAGCAATGACGCTTCTGCTGCTATCATAGGCGCTGTTAATGCACCTGCTGTTCTCGTTACTGCCGATATTTTCAGCATTAATACCGCAGTGATTACACCTGCTATTCCGAAAATCACTCTCACTTTAACAGAGTCTCTCATTCCCATTCTCACAAGGTAACTCCATACACAGAACACCAGCATTGCTGACATCGCCAACGCTGAAATTATGTTCGGCCTCAGATCCTCATGCGCGTAAACATTCTCAGGCCATGACAAATTAAATCCGTGTTTCTTTAACGACTCCCCTAACAGCTTAATTTCTGAGGCGTAATCCGCAAACCTGAAATCTGCCGTGTTCATCGGTGCCGTCCTATACAGCAGCAGCCTCACTGACCTCTCAACTGCTGCTCGAATCATTCTGTCCCTCAATGCACTGCGCGAAATCCTGCGTGATGTCATTTCCTCGTTCGTTACGCTGTGAAGTTCCAAAATATTCGGCGAAACTAAATCATTTAACTGAGGCTCTCCTACCTGACGCGAAAATTCTACCTTCGCTACTGGTATTCCCAATTCCCTCGAAACATCTGCCAGCGCACTCACATCAGGATAACCGGAAACATATTCCCCTGAAGGCGTAAATACATCTACTCCGTACTTCTCATGAACTTTCCTGAGAAGCAATGCTGCTTTGTCCGACAAATGACCAGGTGAAGGCGCAGGTCTGTAATATATTTTCAACCCTGCTTTCTTAGCTGCCTCCAATCCGTCAATGTCAGGGATTATTCCCGAGTTCTTTATCATGTTCGCCGGCATCGTCAATAGTACAGGCCCTCTCCTGTCATCTGAAATCCCAAACCTTAACCTCAGCCATTCATTAAGAAGTTCACGGTGTTCGCTGAAAGGTTTTATTGAAATTATCGTTCCCTCTGCTCCTCCGTCTACACCTGCTGCTTTCATCTCAGCATGGCCCACTCCGTGCGTTACACTGTCGCCCGTAAGCTCGCTGACCATTAAGCCCGTTAATCCGTTCTTCGTCAAAACTGAAACTGCCTCATCAACTTCAAGACCAGAATTTTTTGCCAGCGCTGCTATCTCCCTGTAGTCAGCAAGTATCGCTACGTTCCTGTTCAAAGCCTCAAGCCTCATTCTGGGATAAAGACCGTAGCACGAAAATATCAGCGTTAAAACCAAAAGCATTACCGTGAAAATATTACGTGTAATTTTTTTATCTGCCATAAAATTTTAATCTCTCCTGCTCAAATTTTTTTTCACGCGAATTGTAACACTTTATTACTCTCGCGCGACATATCGCTCTTCAACATTGTCAACTCATACAGCATTGACGCTCTCCGTTCGGTCTCCGCAAAAAATTTACCGTTAGCACCCTCAGCATATTTCAGCCCCGTTATAACAGGTATAGCTGCTCTCTTCCTGTACTCCCTCAAAATACTTCTGCCCTTCCCGGTGAAACCCAGCACCCTCGCATAAGGCACTCCCTCATTTAATGCCCTCTCAGTTTCACTGCGTTCAAGTCCCAGCATTAAGTACACAAGCCTCCTCCTGATATGCGCCCTCGTGTACCTCGCGCAAACGCACCTCCCTACAAAATCCTCAAACCCATCCGACTCCCTCCATTTACGCAGGAATAATCCTTCTATACCCTCGTCTATCCCGTAAAATCTCCTCAACTCCTCTGCACATGACCTGATAAATGTATACTGCATAATGCCCCATAAAGGTTTACAATCGGAAATCCTCCCTGCCCTCTCACACTCATCAAGCACTCTCACACTGTACTCAGGCAAATATTCACTGCCCCGACTCAAATCTTCGCGTATCATTCCGCTGTTCACACCCTCAACTCTCGGAAACCCTATGCACTCAATACCGCTGTACCCTCCGCGCTGAAGGGCTGTCATGTACGACAATGCAAGAGTGTTGTTCGGACGTGTCAGAAATTCGTATGCTCCATCAAAAATTTTACCTGCACTCAGGGAAAAAGCCTTTGAGTATGAAACTCCCTTCCTCATTTCAGCCCTGAGCATTTCACCGAACCCCTCACTGTTTACGGCACGGGCAAGACCCCCTATGTCGAACCCGTAATCCTCAACTCCGAACACTACACGCGATACGAACCCTAAGCGGCCTATAATCTCAGCAGCTCCCCGTGCAAAATTCTCACCTGCAGAACAGGCATACAGAAACGGCAGCTCGATCACAATTTCAGCACCGCCCCTTAAAGCAGTAAATGCCCTCGTGAATTTGTCGGTCAATGAAGGCAAACCCCTCTGAGTGAAATTAGATGACAATATAACTATCACACCTTCTGAATCTTTCTGATTCCCTGCGAAATTCATCAGTGCCTCATGTCCCTTATGGAACGGATTAAATTCGGCAGTAACAGCTGTAAACATTTCAAAAATTTTCACTCCTTCAGTTGTAATTATAATGACAGCCTAAATTAAAGCTGAAATTGCAAAAAAACGGTGTTGCAAAATAAGAGTTTTTACGTGTATAATAACCCACACAATGACGTACCCGTAAAAAGTATGTCTTAAGCCTCTGCGAAATCTTCTGCCGACAGTAAAGAACATTCTAGGGTGTGTCATGATGAAGACGACAATAAAAATCCTTGAAAGGGGTGATTTGTGAGACACGACACGCGCGCAATGAGGGGTAAAGCCTGACCGTCACGGGAACAGGAAAAAGACGGAAGAGCTTTATTGTTATCCGTGAGATTACGATTTAAGAAAGTAATTTTGATTGAAATTTCAGCGGATATTTTGGCCGTATATAAATATGTAAATATGCAGACGGCCGTAAAAATGTAAGGAGGAAAATTAGCTTTGA
>JAFTBA010000071.1 GCA_017458545.1 Synergistaceae bacterium
AAGTCTGCCGTGATTGATTTAGGCGGTAACGTTCATGTCGTCGGCTCAAAACCTGACGGAACTGACTGGAACATAGGCATACGTAATCCCCTGAGGCCTTTCGGAGAACCTGCGCTTGTCGTGAGAGTTAAAGATTGTGCAGTGATAACTTCTGGAAATTATGAGAGGTTCAAGAATATTAACGGGAAAAAATATTCGCATTTCTTCGACCCTTTAACAGGCAAAAGCATTATGAGCAATTTGCTTTCAGTTACTGTCATTTCACCCGACGGCTCATTAGCTGACGGTCTGGCTACTGCGTTTATGATTACAGGAGTCGATAAGGCACTTGATATTCTCAAGGCAATGGATAATCCCCCTGCCGTAATATTTATCACTCAGGACCGCATAATTGCAACTCAGAACGCTAAACCCTTAATACTCAGATCCTTAATTCAACCCGTTTACGCTGAAGCTCCGTGAACTCCTCTAAATCCTCTTTACAGGCACTGTTGAAACTCATTTTGGCTTCAAGTTCGGATAACCTGCGTTTTATTCTCAGTGCTTCAAGCCCTGAATAAACGCTGTTCCATTTTTCGTTGAGGGTCATTTTTGAACCCATTGCCGACAGAAATATATCACCTCTCGTTATGACCGATATTTTGCCGAAATCACCAACAGTACGCCAAACATCAGTCATATTTTCACCGCCGTCACTCAGAATCGCAAGTGCTGTCATCTGTGCATCTCCGTCAGTAATCAGTCCGAATACACTTTCAGGTTTAAGCCTCAATCTGTATTCGCGCGACTTCATCAGCAGCGCGCATAACGCACATTCCAAACCGCTGTCAATCTTTGCAGGTTCTATTGAAGTTTTTACTTCGGCAGGTTCAGCGATGTTACCGCCCGAAAGTATACGCTTCCTCATTTCCTCATGCGGAAGCATAAACGCCGCGCTTATCTCTCCCAATGAACGCAGAGCATCATCAGGCTTAATTTTTTTTACGCCCTCCCAGAGCTCATTAAGTGCTGATTTGCGTATGTTCTTGTCGTTAAGCTGAGGTCTTAACACTTCGATGTGATACTCAATCAATGATAATGATTTATCGAGAGCATTTTTGAAACTTTCGGGAGGATTTGACGACAGAAATTCATCAGGGTCTTTGCCCTCATCGAGCCTTACTACCTGAACATCAAGACCGTTCCCGGCAAGTATATACATTCCCCTTACCGCAGCAGCCTGGCCTGCCTTATCGCTGTCGTAACATATATAGCACCTGTCAGCATAGCGTTTCAGTAAACCTGCCTGTTCAGCTGTCAATGACGTTCCCAATGACGCAACCGACTCAGTGAAACCGCACTTATGCAGCCTCAATACATCCATATAACCCTCGCATAATATGCTGTATCCTGATTTGCGTATGCTGTTGACCGCGTTGTTTAACATGTAGAGATTCGCGCGCTTGCGGTAAATTTCAGTTTCAGGCGAATTGATATATTTTGCCTGAGTATCGCTGATAATCGCACGCCCTCCGAACGCTATAATCTTCCCCGAAATATTCCTCACCGGAAAAATCAAACGTCCCCTGAACCTGTCATACATTCCTTTATCGCTGTTAATGATTAGTCCTGCTTCAATCAGTTCGCGGTCATTAATGCCCAGTTTGTGCATGGCCGTCATCAGTCCGTCCCAGCTGTCCGGAGCATAACCCAATCCGTATGAATCGGCATCGCTCTCACTGAAACCCCTGCGTTCAAGATAAGCCCTCCCTGCAGGAAGCCTCCTGAAACATTCGCGGAAATACCCGAATGCAGAGTCCATAACGTCATACAGCGAACGTTTACGCGATACATCGCCGTAACCGTAGGGCTTAATGTCAATACCTGCCTCAGCCGCTAAAAACTCAAGTGCTTCAGCGAAAGTCATGCCGTTCTTCTTCATGAGGAATGTAAACACATCACCTGCCTCATGACACGAAAAACAGTAGTAGCTCTGTGTGTCAGTGTAAACATGAAATGAAGGTGTATGTTCCTCATGGAACGGACATAACCCCGAATATCCCCGTGACGATGGACTCAGCATAGTATAACGGCTGATTATCGCGGAAATGTCTGTGTTTGATTTTATTTGTTCGGCCAAAATTCTGTTCATGGTTATATAATTATAGCCGTATGAAATTTTATCTCTCTAAGGATGTGTTTTAAGAATGCGGAAAAATATCATGCCCGTTTCATTTTTGTTCCTTGTACTCTTATCGTTGTTCTTAACCGTCAGCATTGCTTCAGCTGATCCTGTTGATGACCTTCTCGATTACTACGTGAGCCGTTTCAATGTCGAAAAAGGTTTGATTACTGTTGACCGTCAGCCCGATGATACAGGACTGTTCAGCGATGTTTACATGAAACTCGACGGACTTATGGTCGAAGGACTCAGAATTGATACTGTCGAAGTACGTATGAAAGGCGTTCAGTTCAATGAGCCCTCTCAGTGGAAATCAGGCAACGTTGAATGCAAAAGTGCTATCAGCGTTCAGGCAGTCGCAGAAATTTTCGAGAAGGACATCAACAATGCTATCGCCTCAAAAACTTTCGGTGATAACGGCAATGAATGGCATGACCTTGCTCTCGTCATTAAACCTTCAGGTCTCTCAGGTAAAGGATATTACAACGCCAAAGTCGGCTTCTTAGACCTCGATATTCTCATCGAAATTACCAGCGGTTTGAGAATCGTTAAGGGCAAAGAATTATGGCTCAAAGATCCTCAGGTCAAAATTAACAGGTTAGACCTCCCCGATTACGTAACTAAACAGGCTCTCTCCAAAATTCAGCCGCTCGTCAGCCTGAATGACTTTCCTTTACCGCTCACCCTTCACAAGGTCGAACTCAAACAGGGAAGTGCTGTTCTCTCTTCCAGAAACCTCCCCAAACCTTTAACTGAAGGACAGACTTACACAAAGTAAGCAGACAGAATCATGAACAAAGCCGACAGAAACAGATACATTTGCGTTGCCGTAACAGCACTGGTTCAGGGATTAATACTCGGAGTCTATGCCCTCATAACATCGGGTATGCCCGCACTCGAAAGACTTAACATAACTCCTCCCGATTTCCTTTACATGATGCCTTTAGGAGTAATAGTAATTGTTCCTATGGTATTCTGGCTCTCTCAGGAGCAATGGGGCAGAAGACTATGGATTATGCTCGCAGGACTTACGGCAGTATTAACAGTGTTATGGCTCTACAGGCTTTGGACATTCAGCGGTTCAACAGAAATTAATTCGGCAAGTTTCACTCAGAAAGCAGACCTCATACGCACTTCACTGGCCGTATTCTTAGTGATACCGTATTTCCAGTGCAGAATAATCTCTTGGAGCTGGCATATACCTTACACTGAAATATTCTTCCAGTTATGCAGGAATGTTTTTCTTCTGTTTCAGGCTATGATTGTCGAGGGAGTCTTCTGGGGAATGCTCATAGTCGGAGGACTCCTGTTCGACATAATCACTGCTTCAGGCGTTGTCTCAATGATACTCTTTAACCCCTTTGTTGCAGTTCCGCTCGCAATGATTATCATGGCCGTCTCAATAAGCGTTGCCATTAAACACCCAGGTATAGACTCGCTCGGAAGATGGCTGCTGTCAGTACTGGCATGGCTGTTACCGTTCTTCTCGCTGTTATCGCTGGCGTTTCTGGTGTGCATACTGTGGGGAGGGACGAGAGGACTTCACGCCCTTTGGAACACGGGTCAGGCAAGCACATTAATGTTACTGTTACAGGCAGGTACGATAATACTCGCTAATGCGGCATGGCTTGACGGCTCAAAGTCGGCGTTCAGGACTCGCAGTATTGACATGCTCGCTCAGGTGTCATTACTGTGTCTGCCTGTTTACTCAGTGCTTTGCTTCTACTCGCTGAGCCTGAGAATTTCGCAGTACGGTCTTACGACTGACAGGATACAGGCTGTTTTTCTCACTGTTATTTCCGCAACATGGGGTATCGCTTACGCAGGAACAGTAATCGCACGCAACTGGCCCGTTTCGCTAGGCAGAGTCAACACTGCATGTGTACTTTTCCTGACGCTGATAGTGCTGTTGATGAACTCGCCTGTCCTTGACCCTTTGAGGCTTTCTGCTGACGATCAGATTGACCGGCTTAATTCGGGAAAAGTTCAGCCGAAAAATTTTGATTACGGTTACCTTTCATCGCTCGGCCGTTTCGGCAGACGCTACATAAATGAACTCAAGAATAAACCGAAATCATCTTCAACACTTAAACATGAAGGACTAATCTTTACGTTTGAGCCCGATAAAGTTCTGATTATGAGTGCTGATAAATCGGTGTTGGGAACGGTACGGGGATCATTCGCTCCTGGAATTAAACACTCGGTTAAAACAGTACCCGTACCGCCTAATTTCGAGATTGACGGGAAAATTTACCGTCCGCTGTACGTACCGAACATCTCAGGGTTCATCGGAGCCCATGCACCTAATTGAATGTTCCCGAGCCACATGTATATTCCGAGCATTGAACCTCCTGAATAACCCGATGTTGATAAATCCGCAGGCAGCGGCATAAGTATATCCATCTTTGTGTTCTGAACAGGCATAGTACTGTTCAACATGGGCGTGTCGGAATACGAAAGAGGAGACAAAAAACTGTATATTTCTTTTCCGCCCGTCATTGATGCGCTGCGTTTAAGGCCGAGTCCTGTTACGCCCCTGCCGTAAATACTCAGTTCAATTCCGTTCATCATGCAGAATTTCAACAGCCTCAGCAATTCTCCGTTACTGTCAGCTCCTGCCGTCCTGCTCTCAACAAATATACGTCTGACACCTTCGGAATCATTGTTCACCATGCTCCACATACCGCCGAGAAAATCTATTATGTCAGCAATACTCGAAACTTCATAGACCCTAACGTCCCCCGGTATTTTTTCACGACCCGAACGCCTCAGACCTCTTCCGAATATTAACGATGACGGCCTGACACCTTCACGCACCCATTGTGTTACGCACCTCATTGTTCTGTCGTTCCAAACTGATTGAGCGGTTATCCTCGAATTTCGCGCGTAATTCATGAACGGCGACATCACTGTTGCACTGAACCTGAAACTTTCACGCCCCTCATCATCTGTAATGATTGACGGATTATAGATACTCATGAACGCAGGCATATCATCCCTGTCAGGCATCATTACCGCCCTGTAAATTCTTGACGCACTCATGTCGAGCCAGTTGATATTACCTTCGGGGGACATGAAAAATGACCATGAGTTTTTTCTGTCGGAATACATTGCTCCGTTGTACCTGTTCGCGTAAGTCCTCGTTCCGAAATCCAAAATAAAATTCCAGATTTTACCCTCGTCAGTAAGCACAAACAGTTCACCCGTAAGCGAGAAAATTAAATCTCTCGGTTTAGGCACATTCGGAATCGTAAAGTAACTCAGATCCGTAACGTTAATCATATAAATTCTGTCGTTCATTCTGTCTGCAACTGCTAACCATTCGGCGTAATTCTCAACCGCTACTGGTTCAAACAGAAAATCACTGTCCCTTAACGGCGGCCTCCAGTAACGTACATTAAGC
>JAFTBA010000072.1 GCA_017458545.1 Synergistaceae bacterium
GTTTGAGGTATTGACAGCAGAACGTCCATAACACGCATTATGCAGTTATCGAGTCTTCCGCTGTAATAACCCGAAACAGCCCCGAGCATTCCGCCAATAACCAGTGCTATTCCTACGGCGATGAATCCTACCTGCAATGACACTCTCGCTCCGTAAATAAGTCTGCTTAATATGTCGCGTCCGAACTCGTCAGTCCCAAGCCAATGCTGTGCTGAAGGTGTCTCGAACATGTGCATTAAGTCCTGTTTTATAGGGCTGTAAGGTGAAATTACTTCTGCGAAAATTGCGCAGAAAATCAACACGAATATTATCGCAAGGCCGAACATCGCTAAAGGACTCTTGCTGAGTCTCAAAAGGACCTCAACAAACGGGCTTCGTCTTTTTCTGACAAGCTCAGGTATAAATTTTTCATCTGACATTTATATAAGCCCTCCCTATTTCAATTCGGCCTTAATTCGCGGGTCAATATACGCATACAGAAGGTCAACAAGAAGATTAACTATGCTGAACGTTATTGCTATGAACAGTACACCGCCCTGAACCATAGGATAATCACGGCTCATTATAGCGTTGACCATTAAACGCCCTACACCGGGAACTGCGAAAATACTTTCAGTGAGTATTGCACCCGATAACAGCTGCCCGAACTGAAGACCGCATAACGTTACGACGGGTATAAGTGCATTCCTCAGTGCGTGTACACCGATAACTATGCTTTCCTTTTGGCCTTTAGCGCGCGCAGTTCGTATGTAATCTGCACGGATTACTTCGAGCATTGACGAACGTGTCATACGGGTAACCATTGAGATTGACTGAGCTGCGAGTGCTACTGAGGGGAGTATCATTGCTTTGAACGTTGAGAACCCTGACGAAGGCAGCCATCTCAGTCTCACTGCAAAGAAAAGTATCAGCAGCAATCCCAGCCAGAACACCGGCATTGACAGACCTATCATCGCAAAAATCATTGTTACAGTGTCAAACCATGAGTATTGTTTAATGGCAGAGATAATTCCGCAGGGTATACCGATTATGATAGCGATAATCATAGCGAATGCAGAGAGCTTTAACGTGTAGGGGAACGCCGTTAAAATTTCCTGCATAACGGGGCGTTTAGTGCTGTAAGACCTTCCGATGTCGCCGTAAAAAACTGCTTTCCTCACGTAATTGCCGAACTGAACGAGAAACGGATCATTGAGTCCTTCTTTGTCCCTGAACTCTTTGATTGCCTCATCGGTAGCCAAATCACCGAGTACCATTCTTGCAGGGTCGCCCGGCGTGAAATACAGCAGTGTGAAAACGCAGAAAGCGACTCCGAGCAGTACGGGTATGAGCATTAAGATACGGCGGAGAATATATTTGAGCATTAAGAAATCACTTCCTTGCTGATAAAAATTAACGGCAGGTGTTGTTAATGAAGTCCTGCCGTTTTGAATTTGCGTTAATGTTCCGTGAACTCTTCTTTATTCCTCGAAGTAAACATTTCTGAACGAGTGTACTTCGAACGGGTCAACCTCGAAACCTTTAACGATTTTTCTTACGCCTGCGATAGCCTCGTCATTATGGAGGTAAACCATCGGTAACTGCTGGTTGATATAGAGCTGCATTTCCTTGTAGACCTCAGCGCGTTCTTCACCGTCAGGAAGGCTTCTGCCTTTCACAAGCATCTCATTGAGTTTGGGGTCATTGAAACCGGTATAGTTAGTTCCTGCGTTAGACTCGAGAAGACCTGATACTGCGTAATCAGGATCAGGCACTGAGAGACCCCAGCCGAGTAAGAATACATCATGCTGTTTCTGCTGAAGAACGTTGAGATAAGCGCCCCATTCCTGCTGTACTATTTCGGTAGTGATTCCTACTTCTGCGAGCTGTGCCTGTATGATTGTGGCCATGTCTATGCGTTCTTTGCGCTCGTTTGAACGGATGATGAACTTCAGCTTTGAGGGGTCGACTCCTGCTTCGGCAAAAAGTTTCTTAGCCATTTCGATATTCCTCTCGTGAACAGGAAGCTCATTGTTGATGGAGTACTTAGTAACTTCGGGGATAAGGCTTCTGGGTGTCTGGCCCACTCCCCTGAAAACAGCGCGCTGAATGCCTACAGTATCAAGCAGTGAGAAAATTGCATGACGTACACGGACATCGTTAAACGGAGCTTTGTTGACGTTGAAACCCATGTAAGTTGTTGACGGAATGACTTTGCGCTGTAATTCAAGCTCAGGGTTCTCCTGAATCCTCGAAAGCTCGATAGTGGTTACGGGGTAAGCAATATCTACTGCACCCGTTTCAAGCTCTATAGTTCTGTTAGTGGGTTCGGGGATTGAACGGACAATTAACGTCTTGAACTTTGCTTTGTTTCCCCAGTAGTCATCGAAACGCTCAAACGTATAGTGATCGCCCTTAGCCCATTCCTTGAACTTGAACGGGCCTGTGCCTACGGGGTTCATGCCGTAGTCATCACCTGCAGCTTCGACGACTTTTTTGCAGACTATATTGCCCCAGCTGTGAACGAGCGATGAGAAGAAGGGATAATTGACTTTCTTGAGGTGAATGATGATTGTGTAGTCGTCAATTATCTCAACGTTGTCCAAGTCCTGCGAGTAAGTGTGAATGTGTGAACCTGCAGGAGTGTTAGCGCGTTCGAGGGAGAATTTGACATCAGCGGCAGTCATTTCGTCACCGTTATGGAATTTAACGCCTTTGCGGAGATAAATCTTGTAGTCCTTATCGGTGAGGAACTCCCATTTCTCTGCGAGGCCGGGTCTTAATGTTCCGTCATGGTTGAGGAAGATTAAGGTGTCGTAAATGTGTGAACATGCGCGTGATGTGGGGTAATCGTTATGTCCGATAGGGTCGAGCGTTGTGGCATCGTACTGGTCGGCAACAACGAGGGTATCTTTTGCGAAGGCAGAGACTGATAATGACAGTACAAGAGCCAGCGCAACAAAAACTATACTAAACTTTTTCACTGCGAAAAGCCTCCTTGAAAAATTTATGTTAATGAAATTGATTGTTATGATACGGAAAAACAAATAATCTGTCAAAACTCATTTGCCATATTAATGACTGTATAATAATACGTACTTAACAAAAATTTTTTGAACGGAGGAGTTTTTCACAATGAGTAAAGTTTTTGCAGTCATTATGATTTTCTCGGTCATGGCCTCATGTGCATGTGCCGAACCCGTTAAGCATGAGCAGTGTTACACTGTTTCGGAATTAACCGAACTCGACAAGGAAGGTGCAGGAGGCGGAAAAGGGATTCTTCACGGCGAGTTTGCGTTTATCCGCGACAACGCGCGCGAAGAGGACGCAATCAAAGAGATAGGCTTCATGACGTTAAAGCCCGGGGCATACATAGGACTTCACGGCCATGACGACAACGAGGACGCATACCTGATTCTTTCAGGAACAGGAATATTCACTGACGGAAACGGAAATGCTTGGGTCGTTAAGGAAGGGGACATGACTATAGCCAGACCTGGACAGAAACACGGACTTGCGAATCTTTACGGCGAGGACTTAGAGTTTCTCGACATAATCGCTAAGAACGGTTCAGCAGATCTCGCAGCAATCAAAGCTAATCCTACAGCTCAGTATTTCCCTGCCGAAAAACTTTTCGACAAGAACGTTGAACACGCAGGCGGTTCGGGTGAAGGAACACTGTATGGGAAGTTTGCTTTCCGCCGTGAACAAGCCGATAACAATCAGGCCATTAAGGAAATCGGACTTATGACGTTAAAGCCCGGCGACTCAATCGGACTTCATAAGCACGAGGCAAACGAGGACACGTACATAATACTTTCGGGAAAAGGTCTCTTCACTGACGGTGAAGGCAATGAGTATATTGTAGGGCCTCAGTCGGTAACGATAGCTGTTGCAGGCGAAGCACATGCCCTGAAGAATACGGGCAATGAAGATTTAGTGTTCATTGACTTAATCGCGCAGAACCACGCACTGAAGAAGTAATCAAAAAATTTGCTTTCCCCCTGTTAATGAGGCAGGGGGATTTTTTTATCTGCTCAGAAATTAGCGATGATTATGTCAGCACTCGTTGCCCATTCCCTGACAGGACGACTACCTAATACCTCACTGAACGGCGTATCCTTCCTCCTCGAAAGAACTACTACTTTCCTGTCAGTGTTCCAGAGTTTACGCAGCTCATCACCCGATATGAACCATCTGGGATTTGTCTCCTGAGCAGCTCCGAACTCAAGCTCGTTGAGAGTATCGGCAGTGATTGTTCTGCGTTTGGTGTACCAGCCTACACCCTGCATTAGGTTCTGGTACACAACAACGTCATCAGTCTCAGGAGGAATGAACTTCACCCCGTCCCTGTGTGACAGCAAACTCCCTTCAACCTCGAACGCCCCGGAAGCTGCAAGCATTGCCGCAAACGCAATCACGCACAGCAGTGCAGGAACGTATCTGTTCTTAGCGGTGAACAGTGAGGTAACCCAGAACAGTAACAGCATTACCGACAGGCACAGCGCAGGGAAAATCATAGCGTTGAAATCTGGATCGTCTTTCACCGAAGGAAGTATGAAGCCCGTTAAAGCTACAGGGATTAAGATTAGCGATGTTATGACTATGAACCGCCTGAGCCCTTTGCCCTCAAGCACCGATAATGACGCTCCCGAAAGCACTGCTAACGG
Organism: Synergistaceae bacterium; assembly: GCA_017458545.1. Lineage (GTDB taxonomy): Bacteria > Synergistota > Synergistia > Synergistales > Aminobacteriaceae > JAFUXM01. Next base: position 4,650 of record JAFTBA010000072.1, read on the forward strand.
CGGCATACACGGCAGAATATACGTTATCAGTTTCGAGCCTGAAGCCGAGAAAAACGCGAACGGTATAAACGCCCAAAGCCCTAAGAATATTCCGCTGTCCCTGTCAATAATTTTGCATTTCCCGAAAACCGCACGCACTGCTTCCCACATTAAGCCCGTCCAAGGGATAAAGCCTGCTATGATTATGGGCGCGAAAAACCAAAACGGTTCGTACCTGTCGTGAATGGTTGTCGTGTACCTCAAGAAGTGTTCGCGTATAAAGAAGAAGTCAAAATAATCAGCGTTAGCCCTGCATACTGCTATGAAGTAGGGCGAGACTATGACGAAGAATAATATTATTGCCGACGGCGAGAACAACGGAAGGATTTTTCTGTACTGTTTCGTTACGATGATGTGAATTAACGCAATGCCTCCGGTTAAGACGACACCGATTAATCCTTTAGTGAGTACCGCTAAGGCCATCATTGCATAGAATGCCAACAGCATTGAGCGTTTGCCGTTTACGTTCCAGAAGTAATAGAACGTCATTGCGGCAGTGAATAAGAACGTTAATGTCATGTCTGTGAGATTTAAGCGTGAAGTTCCGTACCACAGCACTGACGATGCAAGTATGAGCCCTGACAAAGCAGCTGCATATTTCGAGCGCGTTATCCTCAGGGCGAGAATGAACGCCAGTACACAGCACCCCAATCCCGAAAGAACAGGGATTATTCTGCCTGCGAACTCGTTATCACCTAACATCATGAACGCTCCTGCCGTCAGCCAGTAATGCAGCGGCGGTTTCTCGAAATACTTTACGTAGTTCAAACGGGGCGTTATGAAATCTCCCGTCTCAATCATTTCACGGGGTATCTCTGCGTATCTTCCCTCGTCAGGGTCAATGAACCCGTAATCACCAAGTCCCCAAAAATACACGAACACTCCCAGCAGCGCACAAAAAGCCAGTATAATGCCTCTCCTGCTCACTATTCCCTGCCCCCTAATCTCTATTCCCTGTTCCCTATACCCTACTCATGATACGCTTCGAGCGTCATTCTTATAGCGTCGCGCAAACTCACCTGCGGATCCCAGCCCAAACGCTTAATTTTGTCGATTGAGGGTTTTCTGTTCTTAGTGTCATCGTAACCGTCTGAATAATAATTCTCAGGAGATATTACAGTGAGTTTCACTTTCTCTGCGCGTTCCCTGAAATTAGGAAAATTCTTCATCTCGTCAATAATCATCTCGGCAAGTTCGCGGATTGAATAGTTATTGTTGGGGTTACCGATGTTGAATATCTCACTGTCCGCCTGACCCTTATAGTTTTTGATGATTAACATCAGTGCGTCAGTTCCGTCTCCTATCCATGTGAAACTCCTGCGCTGTGAACCGCCTCCGACGAGTTTTATTTCGCCCCTGTGAAGTATGTCGTAAATGAACTGCGTTATTGAACGTGCTCTGTGCTGTTTAGCGTCCTCCATAGTATCGAGGCCGGGCCCTATCCAGTTAAACGGCCTGAACAACGTATACTGTAATCCCTTCTCAACGTTATAGGCAGTAATCACTCGGTCTATCATCTGTTTTGAACAGCTGTATATCCATCTCATTTTGTCGACAGGACCGGTAACAAGAGGGCTTTCGTCCTCAAGCAAAAGATTTTCGTTAGCAAGTCCGTATACTTCAGATGTTGAAGGGAATATGACTCTTTTTTTGTACTTGAGGCACATTCTCACTACCTTCAAATTCTGCTCGAAATCAAGCTCAAACGTCCAAAGCGGTTTCGTCAGATAGTATGCCGGCATTGCCACACCTGCGAACGGCAGCACTACATCGCTTGAAGCTACCTGTTCGCGGATATAATCTGTCTCATGAAATATATCTCCCTGAAAACAGGTGAAACCTTTACGGCCTTTGAACTTTTCGAGTCTCGTTGTGTTTATGTCAAACGCACTTATCTCGTAATCAGATGTCTCCAATATTTTTTTCACAAGATGACTTCCTATGAAGCCTCCTGCTCCAAGTATAAAAATTTTCAACTTAATCTATCTCCATGCAAAATTTTTGATACATTCCGTTACCCTCAGAACGTCATCATCACTCATCATAGGGAACATCGGTAATGATACTGCCTCGCGGTAATAACGTTCTGCCTCAGGGAAATCCCCTGCCTTATAACCGTATTTCTTCCTGTAATAAGGCTGTAACGGTACAGGTCTGTAATGAACCTGAAGCCTTATATCATTATCACGCAAATACATGAAAAATTTACCGTGTAATTCCTCATTTACTCTTGCTATGAACAAATGCCATGCGTGTCCTTCCTTATAGGGCGGTAACGTAAGCCCTTCAATTCCCGAAAGCTCCTCGAAATATAAACGTGCTATTTCGCGTCTCCTTTCAACAAATTCATCAAGCCTCTTCATCTGGCTGAGACCTAAAGCACAATGAACTTCCGACAGTCTGTAATTGTACCCTAATTCCTGCATTTCGCTGTGCCAAATTCCTTCCGGTTTGTCGACAAATTCAGCCTCATTTCGAGTCGTTCCGTGATTCCTGAACATGCGTAACTTCCTTGCGTATTCGTCATTCTGAGTCAGTACTGCTCCGCCCTCAGCAGTAGTTATGTGCTTGACGGGGTGAAAACTTAACGTAGTCATGTCAGCGTCAAAACCTATTTTGTGATTACCCCTGTCGCCTCCCCAAGCGTGACTCGCGTCCTCAATCAGTACTGCGTTATATCTGTCTGCAATTTCCCTGAACGCTCCAATCTCAAAAGGATAGCCCCCGAAACTTACGGGAATAACTGCCTTGACTTTTCCGCCGTTAGACTGAATGACTTTCACGGCCTCTTTAGGGTTCATGCAGAGGGTATCGGGGTCAATGTCAGCAAATATAGGAGTAGCTCCCGTGTAAATAACTGAGTTCGATGTTGCTACGAACGTCATCGCTGTTGTAACGGCCTTGTCGCCCTTCGTCATTCCTGAAGCGTACATAGCTCCGTGAAGCGCAGCCGTTCCGCTCGAAAATGTTACGGCGTGTTTAACACCTGCATATTCTGCGAGTGATTTCTCGAACGCCTCAACGGTAGGCCCCATTGTGAGCCAGTCGCCTTTAAGCACCCTCACTACTTCGGCTATGTCGTCATCGTTTATCCATTGTCTGCCGTATGATAATGTCTTCATTAATATTTTCTACTGTCCTTCCTGTAACTGTAATGCTACTTTTCCTGCCCTGCCCTGAATTTCACCCATTATAATTTTACACTGAGAAAGCCCCGAAATCTTTGCCTCATTCACTGCCTCTTTCAGCGTCAAAAACTTAACTCCCATATTCCTGCACCTGTCGAGAAAATCATTGAACGTCCAGCTCATCATACCGCCTTCCATTTCAGTATGTATAGTGTGAACGTTGAGGCCCTCGTGTAACAATCCTGCGTAATAGGTGCTTACGTCCTCAGCTTTAACGTAACCGAGTACCTCATCGAGCGTCGGCAGTGTCGAAGGTATCTGAGGAGTTTTGAACGTAATGCCGTTCATTTCGGGAACGAACGGTGAATAACCCCTCACATCACTGCAGTATGTCAATCCTAATTCATCCTGAACTCTGAGGCTTTCGGGAGTAACCTGCCAGCCCGGAGCAGCGCATGAGTCCGGTCTGAAACCTGCATATTCCTCGAATTTGTCGAACGCTTTATCGAGCAGACCGCGTATAGTTTCACGGCTCAGCTTGGGTAAATTGTCCTGCCAGTAAACATGATCCCATGAATGAATACCGCAGTCATGTCCCTCATCAACTGTCCTGCGTATTAAGTCAGGGTTAGAGGCAGTAATCATAGGTGCAGGAAGCAGCGTACCGTAAAACAGCGTCTTAATTCCGTAAGCAGTAGGAGCTTTAGTCCTTAACATTTTAGTGATGAAACCTTTGCGGAAAATTCTTCTCAATGCCTTGCCCGAATTATCAGGTCCCATTGAGAAAAATATAGAGGCTTTAACATCATGAGCCTTGAGGATTTCGAGCAGTTTGGGCAAACCTTCGAGGTAGCCTTTGAGGGTGTCAATGTCAATTTTGATTGCGAGTTTCATCAGCTTACTATTTCCCATTCAAGTATCTCTATTAATCCGTCGCCTGTCCTGACCATTAAAGCAGGTATTTCCGTTGACGTTTTGCCGTCAGTTAAACGTGTCTTCCACACCATTATTTTGTGTCCGTCATGGAACGTGAATGCTCCCGGAAAAGGTTTAGCTACGGCGCGGACTAAGTTGTGAATATCCTTTGCGCTTTTGTTCCAGTCTATTATACCGTCAGCAGGTGTACGCCTTCCGAATTTAGTAGCCTGCGTATCATCTTGCGGAGTACCTTCGGCATTTCCTGCGAGAATATCATCAAGGCACCTTTCGAGTAACCTTCCTGCTGCGGGAATAATCTTCAGGAAAACATCATGTGCAGTTTCATCGGGCAGTATGTCAACAGCTTCCTGACCTACTATGTTACCTGCGTCAGCTCTCGCTGTCATGTGGTGGAGTGTAACTCCTGCTTTGGTCTCACCGTTAAGGACAGCCCAGTTCACACAGGCACGCCCCCTGTACTTAGGCAGCAATGAACCGTGCATGTTAAACGCTCCGAGAGGCGCAAGATTCAGAATATCCATCGGTAACATTGACCTGTAATAGAACGAGAATATAACATCAGGTTTTGCCTCACTTACTGCCTGAACCGTAGGGGTATCGGTTCTTACTGGAATGTTTTTCGAGAGCGCTAACTCACGTACTGAACTGAACCATTGAGTTTCGTTAGGGTCATCATCATGAGTGTAAACCAGTTTTATGTTGACACCGCGCCTGATTAACACCGAAAGGCATTCATACCCTACGGAGCTGTAGGCAAAAACTACTGCATCAGCCATTAATTTAATTTCTCCTCTTCATTTTCATTTTTATTGCCGTAAATTTTTCGGATCACGTAACGGGGACGTTTTCGTACTTCCTGATAAATTCTTCCGGTGTATTCACCTGTTATGCCCATACAAGTTACAGTTATTCCCGAAAGAACGAAGCTCAAAGCACTGTCAAAAATTCCAAGCAAAGCAAGAACGATTCCAATAACAAAAATAAATGCTCCTGTTATCGTTATCATCTGCAATGGGAAAAGTGAGAACGCCGTCATCAAATCGAATTGTAAACGTATAAGTCTGAACAGGCTGTATTTAGACGAACCTTTATCGCGTGAACTGTGAGAGACTTCTATTTCGACGGGATTAACCGCGAACTTCTGAGCCAGCGCAGGTATGAACGTTGAGACTTCACCGCATTCGTTGATGATGTCAATGATAGTTCTGTTATAGCCCCTGAGCATACAGCCGTAATCATGCAGATTGAAACCTGTAACTTTATTCATGAGTTTGTTGATGAATTTAGAGGCATAACGGCGGAAGAATGAGTCCTTTCGTTTCTGTCTGATTGTTCCTACAACGTCATGGCCGTTGTCTAAGAGTGATATTAAGTTCGGGATTTCTTCCGGAGGGTTTTGGAGGTCAGCATCGAGAGTGATAACGTAATCACCTTTTGAATGTTTGAACCCTGCCATGATAGCGGTATGCTGTCCGAAGTTGCCGTTGAAGTCGATAACTCTGAGAGTATTGTGGTGTAACTTCTGTTCTTTGAGCATGAGGGGTAAAGATGAGTCTTTGCTGCCGTCATTAACGAGGATAATTTCGTAGGGCCGTTTAAGTTTTTCCATGACGCTGAACAATCGCCGTAAGAGTTCGGGAATGTTATCTTCTTCATTGTAAACAGGTATAACGAGCGAAATAATATTATTGTTCAACTTAACAGCCTTGCTTTCCAGAATTATAATTGCTGTATTCTACAACGTTATTACAATAGCAGTCAATGTTATATGCTTGAGAGGAGCGGTATTATTTTGCCGATTGTAATCAGGAATGTAAACGTTAAAAGTGTAATGACCAAATCGAACCTGCCTGTCTCGGATTATTCTGCGAATCCGTACACGGGATGTCTTCATGCTTGTAAGTACTGTTATGCTTCATTCATGAAAAGATTTACGAATCACTCTGAGGAATGGGGAAGTTTTCTTGATGTTAAGACATGGCCTGTGATTAAACACCCTGAGAAATATTCGGGCAGTGAAGTTTTTTTGTCGTCAGTTACTGACCCGTACCAGCCTCAAGAAGAAAAGTATTGCCGAACACGGAAACTGCTTGAGGAATTGCAGGGTCATAATGTCAGGTTGAGTATCGCTACGAAATCTGACTTAGTACTCCGTGACATTGACCTCATAAAAACTTTCCCTAACGCGAGAGTGTCATGGAGTATTAACACGCTGGATGAGGATTTCAGGAGAGAGATGGACAAGGCAGTGAGTATTGAGAGGAGACTGACGGCCATGAAAAAGTTTCACGAGGCAGGAATAAGAACGACATGTTTTATTTCACCTATATTTCCCGGAATAACTGATGTACCTGCGATAATTGACCGCGCTAAAAATCAATGCAATCTTGTATGGCTTGAGAATTTGAATTTGAGAGGTGATTACCGGCCTGTGATACTGTCATGGATTCACGAACATCACTCTGAGCTTGACGGGTTATATCATGAAATCTACAGTGCTAAAAATTTATCGTACTGGTTTGAGTTAAACGGTGTGATGGAAGATTACTGCCTCAAAAATAATCTGCCTTATGTGCGTAATGACGACAGCATGAGGAGACCTTTTGACGCTCCGCCTGTTGTCGTAAATTATTTCTTTCACTCGGAAATAGTTAAACACAAAGAGAAAAGGGATTAGGGGTTAGGGGTTTAGCTATTCCCCTATCCCCTACGCCCTATACCCTGGTCTTTAATGGAGGAAGTCGAGCAAACTCGGCTGAATCAATCTTGCTATTACCGCTAAATTCGCCTGATACATGTAGTCCGCAATCATCAGCTGTGAAATCGCGTCGGCAGGGTCAACTTTCACAAGGTCATCATACTGCTCATCCATTATTGAGCTCTCGGTAACAAGTCTCTCATTGTTGTACTGGTAACGCGCCTGTAATGCTCCGTTTTCGGCCATTGCTGAGAGTATATTGTTGATGAAGTTGTCGATTCTCGGAAGCATTTTGTCGGCAATATCGTCCCTGTTACCCGACTCAACAGCTGCTATAACATCGTTGATTACTCCAAAACCGTTCTGCCTCATCGTGTTAGCACCGCTGCGGATTGTAGCGTTCTGCGCGTGAATACCGCTGATGTACATATCGTTATCGTCAATTCCGCGCGTATTCGCTTCGCCCTCAAGATCATAGCCTCCCCTGTAATAACTCCTCGCTGAAACATCAGTGCCGATAAACGCCTCAGTATCATTATCACCTGCAAACTCAATCTTCACTGAGTAGCCTCTCGGAGACCAGACCATTAACTCATTATCCTTGTTGATTTCGGCCTGAACATCATAGTCCTGCATTCTGGCGTTGATGAACTTAACTATGTCATCAGCCATTATTTTGTCATCAGATGTTACGTCCCTCATCGCCGTTAAATCTATCGTGTGCGTGTAACCTGCAACGGTTATGCTCAGAGTGTCGGCAGGAAATTCGGCATCTTCGGTTGAAGTAGCCATCTTCCACTCGAAATCCATTATGCCGTTGCCTGTACCGTCCTCATTGAGTCTTCCCTGAATGGCAGTTGACAATCCTAAAGCGTCCTCAGCTATATGGGACTTAATGTCAACAACATTAACCGCAGAACCGTCAACGCTTGAGATTGAGATTAACGGGTAATCGCCTGAGTTCCTTGCTGCTTCCTGACCCATGTGTGTGTCGTAGTAGTTGACGTAGAGCCAATCGCCTGCCTGAGTCCTGAGTCTGTCCATAACGTCTTTGACTGTGTCGTTTGCACTGACATCAATCTCAACGCTGTGTGAAAGGTTAGAGAATCTTATCGTTCCCTCGCGGAACGTCTGACCTGCAAGTTCATAAGCGTCCCCGAAAGTTCCGGAGTCGGTTAAACGGCTGTCCTTCATTGGTATAGAGGTCTGCTGAAGGTTAGAAGTTACACCACCGTGAATGCCCATCTGTGCTGCCAGTCCTCCCGAGTAATCGTTCCATTCGGGGTCATTGAACGGCATATCGACAACAGTAAATGCTTCGCCCGAAAGAAAATATATTGAGCTTGATTCGGGAAGGTCTTTGCCGTCAGAGTCAACATGCTGTGTGAAACCCATAATGTCATGGCCTTCAATTTCGTTGACCTGTTTAACAATCTCTTTCATTACCTTTGAACGGTCAACAAATCCCGTCTGTTCGTTAATTACATCGGCTTTCCTGATGTTAACATCGTAATACATTCCGCAGTTCATCTGTACTCTCATGGGTATTCCTACGTTGTCGTCAACGCAAGGTGCTGAAGGGAAGTTCACACACTTCATGCCGCGCCCTATGTAATCATCGCTTGTGTCTGAGGTCTTCTTGTCATCGTAAGCGTCTGTTCTGAGAGCTGTTGAAAGCCCTAACCTGTCGGCGTAATTGTTCCTGTTCATGTCGAGGAATAACACCTGTTCTCCGTTGAAACCCCTTATCACTAAACGCTGTGTCTTGTCCTCATTGTTGAGAGTGCCCTGTCCTGAGTCATCGTTTACATCTTCACTCACAGTAACTTCGAGCCATCCTGCTCCTGCGTTCTTTAATCTTGAGGCTAAATCTTCGAGCGTATAAGTACCTGCATTGAGTTTAACGTCTGTGGTATGTCCTCCGCTGATTACGCGCCAATGTAACTGTTCGCCCTCATCAACAGTTAATGTATCATTCATTCCGAACTCGCGTGATTTCATAGCTGTTTCCATTCCGAGAACGTCGAACACGTCCATATGGCTATGGTCGAGTTTGCGTGTTTCGCTCTTAGCGGTTACGGTGTACTCGCTTACGCTGTCATCAGTGAACATTTTAGTTGCGGTGCCTTCGGATTTGATTGTAAGTGAGGGGTAATGCAATGCTTCTTTAGCAGCGTCAACCCTTAATATATCCTCAGGGAGTTCGCCTGTTCTTTCCGCAGAAATAACTATGCTGTTACCGTCAGCGGATGTACGTGCGAAAACTCCGTTTATGCGGTTAATCTTTTCTGCCACTGATTCAACGGTATCGGTATCATTTATTCTTACGATTGATACATTGAGGAGTTCGTCATCAGTCATTTCGGCTATCTGAGTATCGGTTAAGTTTGAGACCGATGTATTGTCTACAGCGAGTCTCAGCAGTGAGGTATCGCCATCCGAAGGTTTCCAGTCATCGCCGCTCATGTCGAGGGTGGTAACAGTAGCTTCAACAGGCATGTAATCGGTATCGGGCCATCCTGTAATGCCTACTTTTTCGCCTGTGTTGCTCTTGAGGAACAGCTGCTGAGTACCTGCTTCGTAGTCAGTTTCAATATAAGCGTGAACGAGCATATCAGCGCCCTGTTCTTCGAGTGAACTGTTAATGATTGAGACAAGATCGTTGAGTGTTATGCCTGATACTTCGTTAGGGTCTCTGTAGCCGTTGTTGTCGGTGTAATTGATGAGCTTAGTGCTGTCGTCCTTGTACTTGTTTGTTTTGTTGTAATCGGAATCTTTCCAGTCTTCGGGAATAAATACCGATAGCGTTCTGTTTCCTACAGTGATTTGAACTTTCTCCTCGCGTCCCGTCCAAGTCCAGTCCAACGGAACATAGTGTGAACATATGAAGTATGAGTCCTCGTTCTCGGGAACAATATCGCTCCCTGCAAATGAGACATCACCCAAAAGGCTTTCACTAAGTGCATATTTTATGCGTTCGTCAGTACCCTGATACTTAATGCTTCCGTCAGGCATTTCGACAAAAGGCTGTGTACTGGTATCAGTTCCGCCGAAAATATATTGTCCTGCTACTTTGGTATTGAGGTTATCCATCATTATTTTTTTGTTTGCCTCAATCTGTGCGGTAATATCTTCGAGCTGATCCGAACTTAATGCTCCGTCGCCTGCCTGAATGACTAAGTTTCGTATTGACTGGGCTGCATCAAGAACGTTGTTTAACGCGCTGTCGGCATAACGTAACATAGTTACTGCGTTCGTTGTATTGGTCTGATATTTATCGTTGGCATTCATTGCCGACTGAACCGCTAATGAACGCGATATTGCCGAAGGGTTATCGGATAATTTGCTGTATTTGTTGCCTGAAGCTATCTGACGCTGTAAATCCTGAATATTTCTCTGGGACTGCGATAATGAATCCATCAGGCTTCCGTACATTGTTGCTGTTGTCAATCGGCTGTACATGATAAAAATCCCTGCTCCTCTGTAAAAAAATTCCCTCCCGTTCTTTCAGGAGGGTGAGAATTTTCTCTCAACGGGTTACGTAGAAATTATCGGCCTACTAAACCCATTCCGTTAATTATAGTGTTCAGCATCTCGTCCATAGCTGTTATGTATCTTGACATTGCGCCGAATGCCCTGTTGAGTATTACTATGTCCATTAATTCCTCATCGAGATTGACTCCCGAACAAGCCTGACGCTGTGAGTCTATCTGTTCCGAAACTGCTGCTTCAGTTGTGTACATGAGTTTTGCGTGTCCTGCCTCAGTTCCGACCTGAGAGAGCATTGCGTCATATATACCGCCTATGCTTATAGTTCCTCCCTGAAGCACTTTATCGAAATTCAACGCTACCATTCTCGAGGCATTAGTACCGTCTCCCGAACCTCCGCTTACACCTGAGACTGCTTTGCCCTCATCATTTCTTTTGCCCATAGCGGCACCGATTAAAGAAGGGTCATAAGTTACGCGGTCAGTAACTTTGAGTTTAGATGATGCCCCTGCTTTCTGAGTCAGTACATCGAAGAACGCAACGCCCGTTGTATTAATGTCAGCAGAAACTCCATAGCCTGAATACTGATAAGCGTTTAAGTGTTTAACGAGGCCGTAAGCCATCTCATCAAGCTCGGATTTGAGGTTGGGTATCATTTCGTCTCTTGCTTCCTCAAGTCCTTTGATTGAACCGTCGCGGACATGGTGAAGGACTCTGATTGTTGTTGTACCTGTATTCTTGAGGTTGAGCCACATGCCCGGGTTGACTTCTGTAAGCTCCTTAGCCTCGTACCTGCTGCGTATGTCTCCTGATGTTGCCGGGATTCTTCTGGCTTTGTTGAGCATGTTGTCGGACGAAAGATAATGAACACCGTTAAGGCTGAATGAAGCGTCCTTAGCCAAACCCGTCTCAGGTATGTAAGCAACTTCCCTGAAACTCGTGAGATATTTGCCGTCCTCATCAGTTATGTCAGTTGTTACGGCCTGATTTCTTGTGAGGCCGAGTCTCCTGAGAACCTGCATATTTCCGTCCTCAGAACCCATTAACGTTATCCTCTGTGCTTCACCTGCAACGTTCGCTGAAATCTCAAGGTAACCGTTATCGACTGA
>JAFTBA010000073.1 GCA_017458545.1 Synergistaceae bacterium
GATGCCCTCAAAAATCTCATGAAACTTTCACCGAAAAACGCCGTAATTATCCGTAACAATCAGGAATTTACCGTTCCTGTTGAACAGGTCATGAGGGGAAATATATTTGTTGTACGTCCGGGTGAGAATATTCCTGTTGACGGAATTATTGTTGACGGAACTACAGCCGTTAATGAATCTGCATTGACAGGTGAGAGCATTCCCGTTGACAAGACAAAAGGCGACCCGGTTTCAGCAGGTACAATCAATCAATCGGGCTTCATCAAATGCGAGGCTACCAGAGTCGGCCATGACACAACTCTCTCGCAAATCATTAAGATGGTCAGTGATGCAGCAGCCACTAAAGCACCTGTTGCCAAAATCGCCGATAAAGTCTGCGGTATATTTGTACCTTCAGTAATCTTTATTGCAGTTTGTGTTGTTACCGGCTGGATTTTAACGGGTAAATCTTTCGGCGATGCACTCTCTTACGGCATTGCAGTACTTGTTATAAGCTGTCCGTGTGCATTAGGTTTAGCTACTCCTGTTGCGGTTATGGTAGCTAACGGTTTAGGCGCAAAAAAAGGTATCCTTTTCAAAACAGCATCATCGCTCGAAGAAACAGGCAAAATCAAAACAGCTGTTCTCGACAAAACTGGCACTATAACTAGCGGTGAACCTAAAGTTACAGACATATTAACCGCAGGAGACTGCCTCGAAGAAGAATTAATCACTCTGGCTTATTCTTTAGAGGCTAAAAGTGAACATCCCTTAGCTAAAGCAGTTGTTGATTACGCTAAGGAAAGAGGCATTAAACCTAAAGACGTTGAGGACTTCAAAGCATTAACGGGTAACGGATTAACAGCAGCCCTCAATGACGGCAGCATTCTCACAGGAGGGAGCGTCAAATTCATCACGGAAAAATATTCCGTAAGCACTAAGTTCATTCAGGAAGCAGAAAATTTTGCCGAACACGGTAAGACTCCTTTAATGTTCGTGAGAGATGATGAGCTTGTAGGAATAATAGCAGTTGCAGACGTAATTAAACCCGACAGCAAAGAGGCCGTTAAAGAGCTTCAGGACATGGGCATTAAAGTAGTAATGCTGACGGGCGACAATGAACGCACAGCTAAGGCCATTGCAAACGAAGCAGGAGTTGATGACGTTATAGCAGGAGTACTCCCGGACGGCAAAGAAAGTGTTATCCGTAAGTTACAGGAGAACGGCAAAGTCGTTATGGTAGGTGACGGTATTAACGATGCCCCTGCATTAACGCGCGCAGACATTGGAATAGCTATCGGTGCAGGAACTGACATAGCTGTTGACGCAGCCGATGTAGTTCTCATGAAAAACTCACTCAGGGACGTTCCTGCTGCCGTAAGATTAAGCCGTATGACACTCCGAAACATTCATCAAAATTTATTCTGGGCTTTCATTTACAACGTCATCGGTATACCTTTAGCGGCAGGGTTATGGGGCTTGAAATTAGATCCCATGTTCGGAGCTGCTGCAATGAGTCTTTCAAGTTTCTGCGTAGTAACTAACGCACTGAGATTGAATCTCTTTAACATACACGGAGGCAAATAGCAATGAGACGTTTAACACTCTGCATAATGATAATGATATTGATGTTTATGATTTCGGGAAAGGCATTCGCAGACATTGAGGACTTCAAATATTTCTCTCTCGATGTTCCCGAAGGATGGACTGCTGATGAGTCCGGTGATGTCGTAAGCGTCATTGCAGACGACAAATCAGGCTCGCTATCCATAACCGCAGGTAACCCGAAAGGTATTTCAATCGCCGAACTTGCCGTTTCATTTTCACACGAGCTTAAAGGTACTGACCCAGTGAGTGATGACGAAGGCAATTACACTTTCGGTTTCAACAACGGAATCAGTCAGGCAATGATTACCGGCGATGATGATTTCTATA
>JAFTBA010000002.1 GCA_017458545.1 Synergistaceae bacterium
AGTGAGACAGTTATAGTACCCGGTGTTAATGTGATTGAGTTAGCGAGTACGACTCTTGCGGCTTGAGTTTTGAGAGCGGTATTGAATTTGACGAGGCAGGGTTCGACATTAATATTAGGAGCGATGACCAGCTTAGTGATTGAGAAGTTAGCGCGCACAATCTCGATGAGCAGGACTGCAAGATACAAGAAAATATCGGGTAATAATCTTGCGGTTCTGAGGAGGTTAGAGAAGGTGAGATTGAGACGTAAAATTTTTCTGACAAACAGGTCGAGCAGTAAAGAGATTAACGCACCGGCGATTAATATTTCGAGGGTAATCCTGCCGTTAAAGATTATCCATAGTAAGAAGTATATGAGGCTCAAAAAAAATACCTCCCAGCGTAATATGAATTTTTATATGAACAGTGAAATGTTTTTGTAATTTTAGCACAGAATGCTTCGGCTACGGTGTTAATGCAGAGAGACCTCAAATGATTACTGATATTACCACTGCCGACATAACCGCCAATCCGCACGCAGCATCAAGCACTCTCCACGTTCTCACGATGTCGGCAATTACGGGTTCATTAGCTCCCTCATTGAGAAACGGCCGACTCACGAACTCACCGCCGTAAAACGCTCCTCCCCCTAATCTCACTCCCAGCACTCCGGCAAATGCGCTCTCACCGTGTGCACTGTTGGGACTCTTATGCTTCAACCTGTCGTTCATGAACACCCTGAGACCTTCCCGAAGTTTTCCGCCCGTTAAAGCTCCCGACAAAATTATCATCACTCCTCCGATTCGGGCAGGCATAAAGTTCAGAACATCATCAAGTTTCGCAGCTGCTTTCCCGTAACTTCCGTAACTCCCATAACCCAGCATTGAGTCAAGTGTGCTTGCTGCTTTGAACAACCAGACGCTTATACACGCTCCGTATTCGGGGTTAAACGCATGGCCTAACGCCGCAAAAAATATTACTGAGATTACACCGTCAACAGAGTTTTCGGCTATTGTTTCGATAACGGCACGGGTGATTTCTGTTACGTTCAAATTATCAGTATCACGTCCAACAACAAACGATAAATATTTTCGCGCACCTTTCAAATCATTATTGATTAAACAGAAAAATACCGGAGCAGTTTCGTCCTTGAGGTCGCGCCACGCTAACGCGGAGTACAAAAGGTAAATTTCAACAAAAATATTACAGCCTGAAATGTAAAGCAGTGTTCCCGAAAAAAAACTCGCCGTTATGAGCGTAATCACCACAACGGCAAGTCCTCTTGCGAATGAAGAGTTATCCCTGAAAAAAATTTTATGCCAGAAAGTTATTGATTTGCCGATTAATTTAACGGGGTGAGGAAAGTTTCGGGGGTCTCCTAAAATTTCATCGGCAATAACCGCAAGACACAGTACAAGCGCAAATTTCAACTTTCAACGGCTAACGGCTAATAATCAGGATTGTTACGTGTACCCCTGTAAAGCTCAACTGACATTACAGTTCCCTCACTGTCGCCGTTCTCACGTCTTTCAGCGATAACGAGCGTCATGTTCCTGTCAGCAAGCTCGAACGAGAGAACACTCATATCAGGGTCATCGTAAGGTGTCTCGCGCAGTGTAGGCGTGCCTAACTTAGAGCGTACTTCGGGCTGAGTCATGTCGATTAAATCAACGCCGAGCATTTCACGGCATATCTCGAAGCGGTTGGTAGTGAAATACAAATCCTCAACGCCGTTCTTAGTCTTTCTTACCATGAACTCAGCGCCTTCAGTGATGTAGGTTGTGATACCGTCATCTGTTGCCGATGACCAGCCGCGCGGATTGGCCATGATTTTGCGCCTTGCTTTGGCGTAATTCTTGTAGATGTTGGATGCTGATTTGCTTTTGCCGCCCATTTTGAGGCGTATGCCGTTCTGTGGAAGCCAGCCCGTTTTGCCGTTAACGTTTACTTTGTACCAGAGGTAATTGTTACTGTCTCTTGTTGCGCTCGGAACGCTGATCCATTTCATGGGCATTTTGATTTCTTCGCTGCGTGAATTTCCGTCAGCTTTCCTGTAAAGAGGTAAATATTCTTCGAGAGGGTAAGCCCACTGTCCTTTTGAAGGGGGATTGGGAACAGCGAATGACGATGAAACGAACATTAACGTTAAAACTAATGCGAGTAATGATACTTTCTTTGCCATTATGGTTTGACTCCTTTGCGTGAATTTGGAGTGATTATACATCAAGGCAGCTCCCTCCGATGAACTCTCTGATTACCGAGTTGTTAGGTATGCCGTCATTGTTGAGCGCAGGAACGAAACGCAGAATATTCAGCAGCCTCAGAGCCTCGCTGAATACGCTCGAATTTTCGTCAACAGTATGCAGCAAAGGTTCAACATAAGGTTTCAGCACTCCAAGCTCATAGGGAAGCGATGAGTTGAAAATAGCGTTAGCCCTGCTCCTGTAAGGGAATATATATTTCCTTGCGCCCCTTATTACTTTCGGGTAAACTTCAAGCGTTACCTGAGCTGATTTCCCTCTAGTTCTGTAATCGCGGATTATCCTGCGGAGTAATCTGTTATCGCTCGTACTCGTTCTGTTGTGAGGGTCAATGCAAATTCCCGTCAACGGCGAAACGAATACACCATACCTTCCCGACGCAGGTATCATCTCCAAAATCTGATCGTTCAATCCGTGAATGCCCTCCATTATGAGAACATCGGAAGGTTTCAGTTTGATGACTTTACCCGGTTCTTTCTTGCCCGTTATGAAATTGTAAACCGGAGTAGTTACCTCATCGCCTGCCAGTATTCTCGATAAGTTATCGCCTAGAAGCTCAAGGTCTAATGCGTCAAGGCGTTCATAGTCGTATTCACCGGTCTCATCTTTAGGTGAGTCCTCGCGTTCCTTGAAGTAGTTATCGAGAGGCAATGTAACGGGAGTTTTTCCGCAGACCATTAACTGAACCTTGAGGCGTTCGGAAAAAGTTGTTTTCCCTGAACCCGAAGGCCCTGCAATAGTTACAACTTTGACGGGTTTAGCTGCTATGTCCTCAGCTATGTTGCCTAATGACTGAGAATGAAACGCCTCTGCTATGAGGATTAACTCCTGTATTCTTCCTTCAGTAACGCGGTGATGAAGTTTGTTGAGGTAATTGAGGTCGAGGACCTGAAGCCAGTGAGCGTAGTCGAAGAATACTTTGCCCATTGAAGGGTCTAACCTGAGCTCGGGCATTTTGTCGGGAGCGTCAGGGCGCGGAAAACGTAAGAGCATACCCTGTTCATAGAGAACGACATCGAACATTCTCAGAGCACCTGTTGACGAAGCTAAAGGGCCTCCGCAAAAATATCCGTAACGTTCACCGCACCTGTAGACCTCAACGGGGTCAAGGTTAGCCCTCACGAAAAGCTCAGCGATTTCGGGTTCACCCTGACGCTGAAAGACTCTTCTAGCTTTGTCAATGGTAAGTATCTCGCGTGTAATAGCAGAGTCACGGCGGATAATGTCATTCATTTCTGATTTAATTTTTTCTACATCGGATTGGGTTACGGGTCCGTCTTCAAATTCCCAATAATGACCGTCAGCAAGTGAATGTCTTAGGATTGCTTTACGTCCGAGAACTCTTGCACACGCTATGATTAATACGAATCCTAAAGTACGTTTGTAAATGCGCTGGCCTGTTGGGGAAGTTGACGTAATAAATTCGACTGTAGCATCCTCATCAACAATCCAGTCAAGAGGACGGGTATAATTATTGACGAACCATGCTATAACTCTTCGCTGAGGCATATCGTGCTTCGTAATCATTTCGTCCATAACATCATGACCTGTTACAGGGGTCTCACCTGCTATGTAACTCGCTATGTAAGTATCTCTTTTTGCTGCTGCGGTTAATACACAAACTGTGAATGCCATAATAATCTAGCACCTTCCGTTAAAATTTCTGCTATTATAACTGAAATCACGTAATGAGGCTTATGTAATGATTACTGCCCGTAAATTTAACCCTACGCATAAAGCCTCAGGCTTCTTTAGGTGTGAATCTTCTTGTGAGTTATAATGAAAAAATCACGAAAGCTGCGACATAATATTTTGTATGGAGATGATAAAAAAATGGGAAACGTTCCTGGTCTGACGAAAACAGTTTCACGAATCTTTTTCGGAACAGCTAATCCGCCTGTATCAACAGGTGATATAACAGCTTATGACCTTCTGGACAGTGTTTTAGAGACAGGTATTAATGCGTTTGACTGCGCCCGCAGTTACGGCAAGGCTGAAGAAATTTTAGGGAAATGGATTGAGTCACGCAAATGCCGCGAAAAAGTAATCATTCTCACTAAATGCGGTGATGTGAAAGCAGGTACAGTTTCAGTAAACCGCAGCGTAATTATGGAGCAGCTCAATCAAAGTTTGGAATCATTGCGTACTGATTGCATTGATATTTATCTTCTTCACCGCGATGATCCTAATACTCCTGTCGAAGAATTTATAGACACTCTTAACAAAGCAAAAGAAGCAGGAAAAATAAAAGTTTTCGGCGTTTCCAACTGGACACATCAGCGAATCGAAAAGGCTAACCGTTATGCAGAGTCAAAAGGTCTGACAGGCTTTCAGGTATCAAGCCCTAATTACGGACTTGCGCTTCAGGTTCAGGATTTATGGGGCGGAGGATGCGTCTCAATTTCGGGCGATAAAGCTGCATGTTCATGGTATGCCGGAAATCAAATGCCTGTAATAGCTTATTCCAGTTTAGGACGCGGATTTTTCAGCGGTAAGTTCAAAGCAGGAGATTATGAGAGTGCTCGCTGTCATATGGATTCATTTGCTCAGAAAGGCTATCTCTGTGAAGCGAATATGCTGCGTTTGCGGAGGGCAGAAAAATTAGCGGACAGATACGGGGTTTCAGTCCCTGAAATTGCAATGCGCTATGTCTTCAGCAATAAGATGAATATTTTTGCGGTTGTCAGCACAACATCAGCAGAGCGTTTACGGATGAATATTCATGCTGCTAACAATCCCCTGAGTGCTGAAGATGCCGCATATCTGGAGGCTTAACGGCCATGAAGGTAAAAGACGCTGATTTGCACGAGATATTTTTACGTCTGGTATTTCTTTTCTGCGGCCTTACTGTTGCGCATTTAGGCGTTACGTTGTTCCTGCTCGCTAATCTGGGCGCAGATCCCTTCAACGTATTTGTTCAGGGACTTAATCATTTAATGCGCGGTTTCAATCTTACACACGGTATCATTCATATGGGTCTATCTTTCATGATAATACTTGTCTTGCTGGTTGTAGATCGAAGTTACATCAAAGCAGGTACTGTCATATGTATGTTTTGCGGAGGACCGATAATAGATTTTTTCATGTGGCTGCTTAAAGGGCTTGAGATAGAAAGCACGGGATTGCTGATTAAAATTCCTGTTTTAATTTTAGGCTGTGTAATTCTTGCCTTCGGAATGACCATCGTAATACGCTCTGAAGCAGGCACAGGACCTAATGATTTAGTTGCCGTTGTGATAAGTGAAAAAGGGCATTTCAATTTCGGGCTTACCAGAGTAATAACAGACAGCATATTTGTTCTTATCGGCTTCCTTATGGGCGGCAAACTCGGAATAGGTACAATAATTTGCGCTTTCTTAGTAGGATTCGTTGCAGACTTTTTCATGCCCTATTCGCAGAAAATCATAAACTCAGGACTCAAAATAAAGCGTTCTCTGTCCTGCTGAACACTTATTCTCACTACCAACAAAAAAACACCCCTCACCATAAACAGTGAAGGGTGCAAATTTTATTTTGCTGATTTTCTCCTGAACGCCTGAACAAGTAACTGCCATTCCTCAAATTTTTTCAGCACCGTTACAACAGAATATGCCCCTGCGCTTACTGCTATCACTCCCAAAATCCACACAGCTCGAATCCCAATCCCTGCACTGATGTTATACGGCCACACAAATCTGTACACCATCACCGCAATATCAACTGCCGCCAGCGCAACAAGGTAATCCCCGAACAATCCCCATGTGATAATATTCAGAGGTCTTCCGAGTTTCCTCTTGACATAGTACAGCCCTAACATTCCCGACAGAGTAAACGCAATTCCCGGCGCAAGCGCAAGACCGTTATACCCCATAGGCCACACAAGCAGCAGCGACAACACAGCCGTTGAAGCCACGCTGAACGCCGTTACCCTGAAAGCCTCTCTCGGCATTGACAGCGCATAGAGCGCGCGCATTATCACCGTTGAACACGCCATACCCGGAAGCCCCAGCATACTGAACGCTAACGTTGATGATGTTGCAGACCAAGCCCATCCGCCGAACTCACCGCGCACAAATACCAAATGCACAAATTCATCGGATATGGCTATCACTCCCAACGATGCAGGAAGCACTACAAAAAGTGCGAACCTCACAGCCTGTCTCAGCGTATCGACAAACTCATCATCGTTTTCAGCCCTCGCCAACTGCGGCAATACTGCCTGTGAAATTGCTATCACGAATAATCCTAACGGTAACTGTAATATCCTGTTCGAGTAATTCAGAACTGATATGCTGCCTTCCTGAAGGAATGATCCTAACATTCTGCTGATTATAGGGTTAACCTGATTAAGCGATAATCCTGCTGCATAAGGCAGAAATAATTTCAGTATACGTTTCAAATCAGGGTCTCTCATGTTCGGCCGTTTAGGGTAAAGCACTGCTTTCATTCTGAAACTGTAAAGCCACTGTGAAAGAAAGTGCGCTAACCCTCCGCATAATACTGACAGTGCCAAACCGTAAACTCCTAACTTGGCCGCAAAAAACGGTGCCGTAACTATAATCACTAAGTTGCTGAACGCAGGTGAT
>JAFTBA010000074.1 GCA_017458545.1 Synergistaceae bacterium
CAGCACCTATTGCCGTCCAGAAGTCCATATGGTTCTTGTTCTCCATCGTACGAATCTGAAGTTTTGCGAAGTCCGAAAGGGTCTGCAAATCCTTATTGGCCGTTGCGAGTCTGTATGTTGCGTTCTGCATGAAGCCTAAAAGGTGAAGACCTGCCTTCTCGTAAGCAGCTGACATCTTTTTGTGGAACTCAGAGTCGCCGTTAAGCACCTTGTCAATCGTATCGCCGTCATATCTTGCGAACACCATCGGCAAATCGAACACTGCCATCTCAGGAATGAATGACACTATCGGGGCTGTCTGGCATACTGTTATAGCGATGTAACCCTTCTGTGCCTGACGGAGCAAATCCGCGTCGCCTCCGAGTTCACCGTTGGGGAAGTAGTCGATAACCAGTCCGCAGTTTGCATCTTTAACTTTCTGCTGAATGAGCTGTGCAAATACCTGACCTGCTGCGCCTTTCGCTGTAGTGTCGGCGGTAACAAGCCACGTTTCATCAAATTCTGACGCTCCGAACGCGCACGTACTGAGCGCAATTACTGCCATAAGGGCAATGATAAATTTCTTCATGATTTCACCCTCCTAATATGCAAGCCATGTGCTGATTGTCGGAATGTAAACAATCATTGCCAATGACAGAAGGAATGCCACTATAAACGGGAATGCTCTCTTGGCAACGTCCATAGGCTGATCCTGAGAGATGTTGCCCGCAACGAAAAGGTCAAGTCCGAACGGAGGTGTCGCAAGTCCTATTGACAGGCAGCATACCAGTACTACACCGAAATGCACTTCGTCAACGCCGAGCATCTTAACAGCCGGTAAAAGCACAGGTGCAAGAATGATGATTGCAGGGCCGGTGTCCATAATCATGCCGAGTATTAAGAAGATTATCGTGCAGATTGTGAGGACTGATGTTGCGCTGTGGAAGTTGTTGAGAATGAAATCCTGTACTGCGCTGGTTGCATGAGTGAGTGATAACACGCGCCCGAATGCCGTTGCGAATGCAAGTATGAACGCTAAACCGCCGTAAGTTTTCACCGAGCCGGTAAGGAACGCAGGAAGTGCCGAGAACTTAATCGTGCGTTCGATGAATAAGCAGACGATGATAGCGTAGAAGACCGAAACAACTGCCGCTTCCGTAGGCGTGAAGAACCCCGAATATATACCGCCGAGAATGATAACAGGACACATCAAAGCCCAGAATGAATCTTTGAACAGCGGCCAGAAACCGTTTGCACTGATTTCATCGAGACGGATTTTTGTCTTCCTGTCAATCTCTGCTTTGCCGTCCCTGTTGGTCATGCAGTAGAACACGGCATAGATCATGAGGAACAGGCCGATTAATATTCCGGGAAAGACTCCGCCCAAGAACAATTTGCCCGTTGAAACGCCCGTTGCCAGCGAGTAAAGCACGAACGGTATCGACGGCGGAATGATGACTCCGAGTCCTCCTGCAACTGCAATCAATCCGGCTGCCCAAGTCTTGTTGTAACCCAAATCAACCATGAACGGTATGCACATTGCGCCGACAGCCGCCGTTGTTGCGGGGCCTGAACCTGAGATTGCTCCGTAGACCAGACAGGTTAAAACGACTGCGCACGGAACGCCTCCCGTAAATCTTCCGACGAAGTACGAGAAGAAGTTGAACAGTTTTTTGGAGATACCGCCCTCAGCCATTATGACTCCGCCGAGAATGAACAGAGGTACTGCGAGAATGGGCGTTGAGTTTGCGCCCGACAAAGTGTTGTCGACTATCTGGGGAATGACTCCGCCTCTTGCCATCATCAGAATGGGAGCGATAGAGCCGAGTATCATACTCACTCCGATAGGTATTGAGAGAATAATTGCTACAAGGAATACTACGAATACGAGTAACGCTGCCATTGATTACTTCGCCCCCTCTGCTGCCTGTGCTGCTTCAAGTTCCGCTTTAGCATCGAGCTGAGTCTGCTCAAGCGTGGTTAATTCCTTCTCGTTGAACTTGCTGAGATGGATAAAGAACATTTGTACTGCCCTTAACGCTCCGAGTGCGAACCCGAAAAGCCCTACGGCATACAGCCACCACATAGGCCAGTTCATAGCCGGTGAAGTTTCAGCTTTTGCGCCTTCGAGCATTTCACCTGCCGACCATTTGAGGCACTCGATTGAGTGATAAGCAAGCAGGGCCATGCAGGCAAAGACGATAACGTCAACACAAAGGTTGATTACTTTTCTCACGTTCTGTGGGAGAAGGTCAAGCACAACGCTGACCCTGAGCATATTGCTCTTCCTGATTGTGTAAGGAAGTGAGATGAATACGCTCATAATCCACATGAAACGCGAAAACTCTTCAGCCCATGTTAAAGACTGAATGAACGGAATTTTCCTGACTATGACCTGAAGCATCATTACACATGAGATCAGTACCAGGAATATGACCATTAAGCACTCTTCAAAATGCTCGTCAAGCCATTTGAACATGAAAATGATTCCTCCTTGTTTTTTTTAGCGGTAAAGAGCCCGGAATTAAGGGGGATTAATTTTTCCCTATACCCTATACCCTAACCCCTAAGCCCTATACCCTGTTCACTTATTCCGCCTGTGAGGCTATGAGGTCTTTCGACCTTCCTGCCCTCAGTACATAGCTGTCGAGGCCGTGCCCTAAAAGTTCGCTGACCTTGCGCGACAGTGCCATGACTTTTACGACATCGATTCCCGTAACTATTCCCATTTCGTCCATCATGTTGATTACATCTTCGGACGAAATATTACCTGCCGCTCCGGGGACAAACGGACAGCCTCCGAGTCCTCCGAACGAGGCATCAAAGCGAGTCATTCCTGCCTGCATTGCAGCGAGAATGTTAGCCATTGCCGCGCCTCTTGTGTTGTGGAAATGTAACCACCATGAAGCCTGAGGATATTTCTCGCGGACGTGGCTGCATAAATCGTAGACCTGATTCGGAACTGCCTGCCCTGAAGCGTCTGACAGTGAAATCTCATCGATACCTACCTTCAAATATGCCTCGATTATCGCGTCAACGTCCTCAACAGGAGTCCTTCCTTCCCACGGGGAAGCGTAAGGCATTGAGATTGAGCCTGAAATTTCGATGTTGTTCTCTTTGGCCATCTTCACGCAGTCGGCAAAACCTGCAACGCTCTCTTCAGGTGTCCTGTTGAGATTCTTGAGGTTGTGCATACGGCTGGCTGAAACATTAAGTTTAACCTTTTTGCATCCGCAGTCGATAGCTCTCTGAACTCCGCGGGTGTTGGGGATTAATGCGCGGAGTTCGACATCATCAGGTACTTCACCGATACGCTTGAAAATTTCATCGGTGTCGGCCATCTGAGGAACTTTCTTAGGGTGCATGAACGAGCCTACTTCAATTACCTTGTAGCCCGCATCAATGAACCCTCTCAGTAACGCTACTTTGTCATCGGTTGACGGAATGACCTTCTCATTCTGGAGGCCGTCCCTTAAACCGACTTCACAGATTGAAACTTTTTCGGGTAAATTCATCATTGTTTATTATGCTCCTGCCTGTGCGTTGTGAATTTTTGTCAGCATGTCTTTCAGTTCGCCGACCTGAATCTGACCGGGTGCGCTCGCCTGACCTGCCGCTCCGAAAGTCATACATGAACCTGATAATTCACATGCAACTCTGCTCATCATTCCCAGAGGCCCCATTGAAATCGTCAGGAAAGGACGGTCAGTAACTTTCCCGAACTCAACTGACGCTGAAATCACTGCTAACACGTCATCTTTCGACTTGGGCATAACGGCGGCTTTGGGAACGTCTGCACCTGCAGCTTTCTGGTTTTTGAGAGTCGTAACGATTTCGGAACTTGCAGGAGTTGCCGAGAAGTTATGACGTGAACCGACAACTAAGCAGCCTGCTTTGTGAATTTCCTCAACGAGCTTTGCGGAATAATTTGAGGCGTTAGCGTTCCAGTCTGTATTGCCCCAGAACATTTCAACGTCAACTAAATCTGCATAACCGCTCTGAGCTATTGCCTTGTTTGCCGCCTGATAATCCGCAAATGTCGGTGCAACTTCACCGCCTTCGGGCTTAGTGCGAATCGTGAAAAGAATCGGAATCTCTTTCAGCACACCGCGAAGATCTTTAACGGTCTCAAGCAGTTTGGGAGTGTTGAACAAATCCTCATAGAAATCCGCTCTCCATTCGACCAAATCCGCAGGGAGGTGCGTAATCTCTTCAGCCTTAGCGAGAATGTCAGCTTTTGTTTTTGCGACGATAGGGACGATTGTTTTGGGAACTCCTGCACCGAGTTCAACGCCCTTGATTTTCAGCGTATTCATAGCCTAATCAATGCCGTTAGCGGCAAAATACTTCTTTGCAACGTCAAGGCACTGTTTAGCATGGCCTGCTACACCGCGTGCTTTGATTTCGGCAAGGTTGGGAAGCTCTATTGACAGGGGGATATTGGGCATAGCTTTCACCATGTCGGCAATAGCCATTGCGCCTTCGCCGGGGTACATTCTTCCCTCACGGGCAGTGAAGAGCATAAGGTCGTCCTTGATGTTGTCGAGCACGGGATCGCCCTTAGGCATGTCCTCTGTTGCAGGACCTGCGGGTCCGTCGCAGAGGTGAATGAAGTTGAAATACTTGCGCGGAGTCCTTGCGAGTTCAGCACCTGTAACACCCGCGCGTCCTGCGTGGAGAGTGTCGACCATTACAAAAACATTGTCGCGCCCTAAGTCATCAATAAGCGTAATATCTTCCTGCAAATTTCTCACGCCTGCCCAGGGAAGGAACTCAATGTTGAATTTGAGTCCGAACTCTTTGGCCATGTCAGCGACTTTGCCGGCAGTCTCAGTGTACCATTTGCGGTCTCTGGTCCATACTGAACCGAGAACGTCAGTAGCTCCGAGTTTAGCGGCTGCCTCGAAAGCAGGTTTGTACTCGTTGATGTCGAGGTCCTTGCGTATACGGGCAAGCTCAATATCCATGAGGGGCATGTCGTACTCTTTGAGAGCAGCTTTGATGTCGTTGAAGAGCTTGGGGTCGTCCTGAGGAAGGAACGAGGGTTCGCCGGGAAGGTGCATAGGGATTGTGCGGAGGCTGACGAAATCGTAACCTGCTTCCTTTGCGATCTTAATCTGATCCATAGGGTTAGTGCCGGGAATTGTGAGGTATGCTAACGAAAACTTACGTGCCATTTGAAATGTTACTCCTTTCGTGTGAATAAACTGAATAAAAATTTTTGCTGACCCCTTCGTGAATGCGAGGGGGTCAACAGGACTGAATTACTTTCCTTCTTTTTCCTTCATGATTGTCTCAAGGGTCTGGCGCATTACATCAAGCGGTACAGCTTTTCCGCCTGTCCATAACTGAATCTGGCGGAGTCCCTGATAGAGCGACATGCCAAGTCCGTTAATGGTCATGCAGCCGACTTCAGCGGCTTCCTTGAGGAAACGCGTAGTGGCAGGGTTGTATGTAGCATCGAAGCAAATGTGAGAGGGTTTGAGGAATTTCTTGTCGACGCAGGTATATTCTTCTTTGCCTTTCATGCCGAGACCTGAGAGGTTGAGGATAATGTCTGTCTCATCGAGAGCTTTAGCGATTCCTGCTTCATCTGCTGCTCTTACGGGAACGCAAACACCGGGATAGAACTTGTTGATTTCCGCGCTGAGTGTCTCGCATTTTTCCGAACGTGAAGAGATGTAAATTTTCTTTGCGCCCTCTTCAGCGAGTTCGAGACATACTGACCTGCCTGTACCGCCTGCACCGAATGAGAACATTACTTTGCCTTTGATGACGCAGTTATGCTCTTTGATGTCGCGGAGTGCTCCGTAACCGTCAGTGTTATAGCCGACGAGTTTGCCTGATTCGGTTTTAACGACAGTGTTAGAGCTTCCGATTTTTTTGCAGAGGGGATCGAGGTCATCGAGGTACTGCATGACGGCTTCTTTGTTTGGTTTTGTGACGGCGCAGCCCAAGAACGTGGGCATGTAGCGGATACCGTCAATGATTTCCTTGAGGTGTGTGCTGTCTGCCTCGCAGTAGCAATAGACCATGTTGAAACCTGCTGCCTGATAAGCCGAGTTCTGCATTCTTGCTGCGAACGACTGGCTCAGAGGTGTTCCGATGAGTGCAATGAGTCTGCTGTTAATATCAATCTGCATACTGAAAACGCTCCTGACATATAAAATTTTTTGGTGTAGATGTTTTAATTGAACGTGATAATTTTATTCACAGAAAATATATATTGCAAACATAATTTTACTGGGATTTTTGCGGAAGACAAAAAAAATTTGACCGTCTGCCGAAATTAATTCGGTGCAGAATTTATTTACTGAATTTTTTTTTAGTTTCTTTGCTTGTTAAACTCACATCAAAAATGTAGAATTTCATTATCTGCCCAAATAACGAGAATTAAAATTGGGATTAGCATAAAAGTAATTCTGCACCCCTTCTTTTTTTGGGAATATAAATTCATTGATTAACTTTGACAGAAAGGATAACGAATATATTATGCAGTTTATTGTGTTGGCACTATTCTCATTCATTGCCGGCTCGGGATTGAGTTATGTACTGCTCAGAGTATGGGACAATTCCAAAGTCAACGGCGTGAAAAAACAAATCTCAGTCATGCTCTCGGAAGCTGAAGAAAATTCCGAACGACTCAAACAGACAAAAATTTCCGAAACCCGTGAAGAGGTTAACCGTCTCCGTCAGGAAGCTCAGAAAGACATTAAAGAACGCCGCTCAGAACTCCAGCGCACGGAACGCAAACTCGAACAGAAAGAGGAAAACCTCGACAAAAAATTAGACCGCGTTTCACGGAGAGAAGACGAACTCAAATCAAAACATGACGCTCTCGAAAAAAGAAGGTCTGACCTCGAAGCAGCTATTCAGCAGCAGGAAATCAAACTTCAGGAAATCGCCTCAATGACACGCGAAGAAGCTCAGGAAATTCTCATCAGAAGAACCGAAGCCGATGCAAAACATTTTCTCGGCCTCAGACTCAAAGAGCTTGAGGAACAGGCTGTACGTGAAGCCGACAGAAAATCACGCGACATAATAATCGGCGCAATGCAGAGATGTGCCGCTGAAAGTGCAGGCGAAAGCAGCATCAGCGTTGTTTCCTTACCTTCCGAAGAAATGAAAGGACGTATTATCGGACGCGAAGGACGCAACATCAGAACGTTTGAGAGCCTCACAGGTGTTGACCTTATTATTGACGACACTCCCGAAGCAGTAACACTCTCAAGTTTCGACCCCATAAGACGCGAAATTGCACGCAGGGCTATGGAAAGGCTTGTTGTTGACGGACGCATTCACCCCGCAAGAATCGAGGAACTCATCGAGAAAGCTGCGCGCGATATTGACGACGAAATGATTACGGAAGGCGAAAACGTAATACTTGAACTCGGTATCAAAAACATGAACAACGAACTTGTCCGCACAATAGGACAGTTGAAATTCAGATTCAGTTACGGACAGAATGTTTTGGCACACAGCATTGAAGTAGCACAGATCGCAGGAATAATAGCTGCAGAACTCGGTCTCGATGAGGAAATCGCAAGGAGAGGCGGATTGCTTCACGACATAGGCAAGGCTATTGACCGTCAGACCGAAGGCCCTCACGCTGAAATAGGTGCGGATTTAGCCAAAAGACTCGGCGAACGCCCCGAAATAGTCAGCTGTATAGCCTGTCATCATGACAATCTCGATGTCAGTTCAGTATATGAAGTAATAGTTGCCGTTGCCGACGCTATAAGTGCAGCAAGACCGGGCGCAAGACGTGAGAGCCTTGACACTTACATTAAGAGGCTTGAGAAACTTGAGGAGATAGCGCAGGGTTTTGACGGAGTAACTAAGGCTTACGCAATGCAGGCAGGCCGTGAAGTGAGAGTCGTTCTCAATTCAGACAAGACCGATGACGGAACGGTTCACAAGTTAGCGTTCGACATAGCAAGAAGAGTTGAAGCCGAACTGAAATATCCCGGCCAGATAAAAGTCAGCGTTTCAAGAGAGACCAAAGCAGCGGAGTTTGCGAAATGAGGATATTATTTTCGGGCGATGTTGCGTGGAACACTGGACGTAAGGCATTAGCCGTTGCACTTCCCGTAATCAAACGCGAGTACGGCTCTTTTGATTTTATTCTGGTCAACTGCGAGAATGCAGCTCACGGTAAAGGAATGACAGACAGGATATTTGACGGTTTCATTGAGCTTGGAGTTGACGCAATGACATCTGGCAATCACATTTGGGATAAGCCTGCGTTTTTCCCTGTGCTTGACGCTGAAACGAGAGTGTTCAGACCTGCGAATTATCCTCCTTCATGTCCCGGGCGGGGACACGGAATAATTGAGCGCAAGGGTAAGCGTTTAGGCATTCTCAACATTGAAGGTCAGGTGTTTATGCCGCCGATTGATTCACCGTTCGAATGTGCTGACGTGCTTGTTGACGAACTGAAAGCTGAGGGCGGTGAGAACCTTCCGATATTCGTTGATTTTCACGCTGAGGCAACGAGTGAGAAACAGGCTATGGCATATTACCTTGACGGGCGTGTCAGCGCAGTTATCGGGACTCATACGCATGTTCAGACTGCGGACGAAAGGGTTTTTCCGAAAGGCACGGCATATATTTCAGACGCAGGGATGACGGGAGGCCATGAGGGGATTTTGGGAGTGAGTTACGACTCGGTAATGCCGAAATTTATTCAGGGTCTGCCGTGCAAATTCGAGGCAAGCGAGGACGGTGCAGCGTTCAACGGGGTAATAGTTGAGGTTGACGATGAGTCAGGGCTTGCGGAAAGGATTGAGAGGGTTCAGTTGAAGACGGAAGGATTAACGTAATACAGGCTCAGGGGTGCAACAAAAAAGGCAGAAAACAAATTAATCCTTCTCTGAGTGAACGGGGAAGGATTTTGTTTTAGGGCTGTCAAAGTTAAGAGTATTACACTGCTTTTTTATAATCACAGTCTGCAACATTACGATATAATATTCACCCGTAAAATTCAGTAAAATTACATTTATTTGGAGGCATTATTATATTTTGAACGTCAAAAAATTTTTCCTTATCATTTCAACAGTTATTCTCATTTTACTTTCATCAGCAGCTTCAAGAAATAAGCAGAGAAGTTCATACGACATCGTAGTAGCAGGAGGCGGTACAGGAGGTATTTCCGCAGCAATTCAGGCCGCAAGAATGGGTGCAAGCGTTTTAGTTGTTGAGCCCAGCACATGGATAGGCGGTCAGGCAACTGCTGCAGGTGTTTCGACTATGGACGATATGAGCCGTCAGAAAAGCGGAATCTATGAGGAGTTCATTAACAGGATTAAGAGGTATTACGACTCACGCGGCAAATCTATGGGTACCTGTTACTGGGACTCAAGGATGAGCATTGCTTTTGAACCGCATATAGGTCAGGAAGCATTTATCTCTATGATTAACGAGGCACGCCGTAAAGGTACTCTCGAATTTCTGATGAACTCCGAAATAACAAGCGTCAAAAAAAATAACAATGCCGTCTCCTCCGTAACAGTTAAAACCCCTTCAGGCAATCGTAATTATGACTGCAAAATTCTCATTGACGCTACCGAGTACGGGGACATTTTACCGCTCACAAAGACACCTTACAGGGCAGGCAACTCAGTCTCGAAATTCATCAACCCTGAAGCAATGATTCAGGACATAACTTGGGTAGCCGTCATCAAAAAATATAACGGAGGTGTTCCGTCCTACTTAAAACCCGAAATCCCCTTACCCGGTTACGACCTTGCCAGAAGGAATTACGAGACCGCTGTAAGTGCTGACGGTTATAATTTCAAGAATACATATCCCGTTCTGACTCCCGTTAATTTCATGACGCATAATGCTTACAGGGGTTTGCCCGACAGTTCTAACCCTTACAGCTATGATGCCGATAAGGAAAACCGACAATTCATCACTAAGACCTGTCTCAACTGGCACAACGATTACCCTGGTGCTTACGGTTGGACTAACGGTAAAAGAGGACTGCCGGTAGCATATCTTGAGGACAGAAAATTAAGGCTTCAGGTTGAACGCGAAGCATTAATCAAGACATTGCACTTCATATACTACATACAAAATGAACTGGGTGAGGACTGGTCAGTAGCCGATGACGAGTACTCAAACAAAATACTCCCTGAAGCTGCCAGGGATTTGCCTCCTGAGTGGCAGGAAATCGTCAGGCGTATGCCCGTTATCCCTTACGTACGCGAATCGAGGCGCATAATAGGTGCTCACACTCTGACATCTCATGAGTTATTGCGGAACTCATTGAGTTACAGGGACGGACATACGAGCCGAGAGTTTCCCGATGCGATTGCTATAGGTGGTTACATTCTGGATCTTCACGGTGCTAACACTGACGCTGATACCGAATGGGAGCTTGAAGAGATGATAAGGCATCAGGAAATCAACAGACCTCGCGGACCGTTTCAGGTTCCGATGAACATATTGATTCCCGAAGAGACTGACGGACTCATAGCAGCTGAGAAGAATATTTCTGCAACGAGGCTCGCAGCCGGTGCGCTGAGGCTTCAGCCAATCACTATGATGACCGGACAGGCTGCAGGAGCTTTGGCGGCTGTAAGCGTCAGGGAGGGCAAACAGCCCCGTAACGTTCACCCTATGCTGGTTCAATGGGAACTGCTCAAGTCGGGAGTATCATTGTCGCTGTGCAAATACTCCGATATACCGCCTGAACATTTCGTGAACAAGTCCGTTCAGATCTCGAACATGTACGGAATGATTGCTCCGAATGAATACCCTCATGCGCCGTCATACAACATTCAGGATTTGGACAACCCTGTTCTTGAGATGGCGATAATCAGGGGAGCGGATAAAGGGCTGTTCGGAGTGAACGATATTATTACGGGCGATGAGGCTGTTGATATTCTGATGAAAGCGAGAAAAGCCCTTAACATTAAGGACGGTGCAAAGATTACCGTTGATAAGCCTGAAAAATTAATCTCGCGCAGTGATTTTCTGAGGGCTGTGTGCGATGCGTTCCCTGTTCTGTCCGAAATAAAGCCTCCCAAAAACGTAAAGTTTCAATTCAAACTGGGTAAGAACAGAAATTCCGAGTGCGCAGAAATTTTAGCCAAACTCGGAGTACTGAGCATTTACGGAAGGGAAGATGATTTTCATTACGGTTACCCCGTAACTAAAGGTGAGGCTTGCGACGTAATCGTCAGGGCATGTATAGCGGCACTAGGAGCGTAGGATATAGGGTATAGGGAGTAGGGGAGAGGGAATAGCTAACCCTTAACCCCTAACCCCTAGTCCCTAGTCCCTAGTCCCTTTAAGTAATGAGAGACTCATGATTACGAACGACAATATTATTCCGCAGGTTGAGGCATTAAGACTCACTCCTGCAACGCTGACGGTCTTTCCTGCAAACGTCATGTACACTGTTAATGCTGCACCCGATACCGCAGAGATAACAGCCCCGAAATTCCCTGCTCTTTTCGTGAACAGTCCGAACAGTAACGGTGCTGAAAGCGACACGCTCATGAGTGAGTAGAATATAGTGAGAGCTGAGATTATGCTCTCAAGCCTCAGTGCCAGAACAACACCCAGCACTCCGCAAATCACCGTAACAATTTGCGAGAGCCTCAGTAAATTTTTATCATTAACTTTCGGATTAATGAAACGTTTATAGATGTCATTGGTGAGCGATCCTGCAAGCATGTACAAAACTGTATCTGCAGTGCTTACTTCAGCTGCGAAGATTCCTGCGAGAGCGAGCGATGCGGCGAAGAAGGGCATCATATTTTTCATTGCTGACGGCAGAGCCAAATCAGCGCGCGAAAGTTCCGGGAAACATGCTCCTGCGGCCATGCCTATAATCACGGGTATTACTGCAAAAATTAACTGAACGAGTCCGTTTAAGGCAGTACCGTTTTTAACAGCGCGTTCGTTTTCTGCTGCGAAGACTTTGCCTATTAACCCGGGCGAAATGAAAAATGAAGGCACTAACATGACGATATAACCTATAATTGCAGTGCTTCCCATTCCGAAAGCGTCGAAGTATGTTGGTTTGCTGACTGCTGACTGAATGCCGCTGATACCGCCTGCGTAACTCAATACATAAGGCACGGCGATTACGAACCCTGCGAGGATAACGGCTACTTCAATGATATTGACTATTGCGCTTGAAAGGAGTCCTCCTGCTGCGAAGTAGAGAGTTGTTACGACGGCACCGATGATAACGCCGTGAGTTTTAGGTATTTCAGCGACGACTTCAAGAATCCAAGCTATTCCCAAGAGCTGACCTGCGAATAATGCCAGAGTCCCTGCTGCCATCATGAGGGATATTATGCCTGAGAACGCTTTGCTGTAACGGGCGTCAAGATAATCGCTGAGGGTGTAAAAGTTATGTTCACGGGCAATGCGCCAGATTTTAGGACCTACGATGTAAGCGAGGATTAACGAACCTATACCGGCACTGCCTATCCACCACCATGCAGATACTCCGTGAGTGTAAGCCAATGCCGTAACGCCTACTGTTGAACCTGCACCGAGATTAGCGGCTATGAGGGAAGTGAAGAGCAGACCTGTACCGAATTTCCTACCTGCGACGAAGAAATCTGAAGCTGATTTAACTTTTCGGCCTATGAATGCGCCGACAGCAACGAGGATTAAAGCATAGATGAAAATGAAGATTAACACGTTTGAATTGCTCCTTTTGAGTTAAGATTGACATAAAAATAACCCTGTTCAGATTTTTCGTCTAAACAGGGGATTAATTTCAACCGTCATCTTAAAATTTATTTGGCTGGGAATCAGGGATTCGAACCCCAATTACCTGATCCAGAGTCAGGCGTGCTGCCGTTGCACCAATTCCCAACGCTTAACCAACAAAAAGAAATTTTATCAGTAAAACCTAAAAAGTCAACTATACTCTTGCAAGTTACCGCTATTTACCATTCCGCGCAAGAATGCTCCTATTTCTACATGCACGATAAAGTATGCTATAATTTTTACAAATAATTAAAATAAAACAGATTCCGAAAACGTGAAGTAAAAGAGTAGTTCAGTATTTATCAGTATTTGTAAGATGTAGGGAACTTGTACGATGAATAACTCTTATCAGGGGGCAGTATTTTTTGATTAGGAAAGGAGAGAAACACTTGACAGATAAAAATACCAACATTGAAATACCTAATCCAAACGCTAATCACGCGCTTATTTCCGTGATTGTTCCAGTCTATAA
>JAFTBA010000009.1 GCA_017458545.1 Synergistaceae bacterium
CAGTTACATGGAGCATGAGGGCGGATTTGACCCCGTGAAACTTCAGGCGACGGGCTACAGCTCGGCACAGCCTATTGTACCCAACGACACAAGCGAACACAGAGCCTTGAACAGGCGTGTGGAGATAGTATTCTTGTCGCAATATCCTAAACGCTGAAGGAGAAAAAACGGAATGCAGTTTACAGCTTGTTACAGGAAACTTGAACACGGTTATATGGGAAAATTGTTAGAATGGCCGGGAGTTATTACAGAGGGTGAAGACCTTGACGACTGCCGGGAATGTCTCATTGACGCTGCTACCGGGATGGCTATTGTTTATCGTGATGACGGGCGCGAAATTCCTCAAACTGCACTAACTATTGAAACTCTGTCGATTCCGCTTGAAGATGACTCATTCCTTTCGACACACGGCGAATATCATGATGTTCTTGCGAATGCGGAAGGAAAATTCGTAACGCTGAAACAGGCAGAAGAATTTGATGATTACACGGTGAAAGAACTTTGCAGGGAAGCAGGTATCCCGGATATATTTCAGACTCAAAACAGGGAGGACAATAAACTTTGAAGCGCATACTAATTTTTGCAGTAGTAGGACTCGTAATGTTCGGAGCAGGTTTCGGAGGAGGACTCATTCTCGGCCGTACTATGGCACCTCAGGACGATAACGCCGTAGGCACAGGCAAAGTGATTCAGAATCCCGGCCCTATAGTCTCAATCGGTGAGTTCACGAGCAATTTAGCAGGGGCAGGCAGGCACGTAATCAGTTTTGCACTTTCGCTCGAACTCGTCGAAAAAGAAGGGGCAGCAGCTCTCATTCAGACACCCGGCTGGCTCATGAGAATACGCAATGAAGTCTTCATGCTCGTTAAAGACAGAGTATATGACGACCTCACAAGCGCAGAAGGTACTCTTCAGTTTGCCAACGACATCAAACGTTCGTTGAACAGAATGTTACCGGATATTGGCGGCGAAGCTCCTATCGTAAATGTACTCTTCGAGAGCATAGTGTTACAGTAAAGAGGCTTTGCACAAATGCCCGATGTATTATCACAGGATGCTATTGATGCGTTAATGAAGTCAATCTCCAGCGGCGCTAACATTGACGAGATCGCCGCTAAGGCTGACGAATACGCTAAACTCAAAGTATACGACTTCAAGCGTCCCGACAAATTCAGCAAAGACCAGCTCCGTGCAATCCAGATGATTCACGAGTCGTTTGCCCGTCAGATGACTACTGTTCTGTCAACTCTAATACGCTCTATCGTTTCGGCTGAAATAGCTTCGGTCGAACAGTTAGCATATGAAGAGTTCGTGAATTATATGGTTCAGCCCACTGTTATCGGCCTCATCGAAATGCACCCCTTTGAAGGCTCAATGTTAATCGAAATTAACCCTGCTTTGGTCTTCACGATTATTGACAGAATGCTCGGAGGCCGGGGGACTTTCTCAGGCAACGTCCGCGAACTCACAGACATTGAGAAAACCGTAATCGAACGTGTCATTATGCGTATACTCGAACTGCTTGAAGACAGCTGGAGTACAGTTGTTGATGTCCGGTTCAGGTTCGAGAGCATGGAGAGTAATCCGTTCTTCGTTCAGATATGTTCACCAAGTGATATGGTGCTTGTAGTCATAATGAAGCTGAGAGTCTCAGACGTTGAAGGTATGGTGAGTTTATGCTTTCCTTACTTCCTGATTGAGCCGATAATGGACAGGTTATCATCTCAGCAGTGGTTTGCCTCAACGAGTCATAAGGGTGATGATGAGGTCAAAAAATGGCTCAACAACTCAATGATGAAGGTCAATATGCCTCTGGCTATGGAACTCGGCCATACCGTATTATCGCTCGGTGATGTCTATGCACTTCAGCCGGGAGATGTCATTAAACTTGATGAGCTTAAAGACTCGCATATTGATGTACGTGTCGGTAATCAGGTACGTTTCAAAGCCAGGCCCGGTACTCTTAACGGTCATATGGCCGTTGAACTCACTAAAGTTTTAACGCAGGAAATGCCTAAGTTACCCGCTGAAACTGAAAGCGATAACGCATGAAAGGAGAGATGATTTAACATGCCTGATGATTTACTGAGTCCCGATGAGATTAACGCGCTTCTTTCAGGCGGAGGAGATTTCGGTGATGTAGATGAAATTTCAGACGCTGATGCCGAACAGTTAGCAAAAGTTTCGGACACCTTCGCTAATTCCGAAAACAGCGTCATAAATATGCTCGCAGGCAAAAACGTTACAACAAGCGTAGGTTCACCCGAAATATTAACCCAGCAGGATTTCGCAGGAAAATTTGCTGACCTGCCTTTTCTTTTCTCGACCACTTTCGGGGGAATGGATGACCGTCCTTTGGCGCTTGTTGTTGACCAGAAGGGTGCATTAACTCTTGCCGACCTGATGATGGGCGGAGGAGGCGGAGACATTCCCGAACCCAGCGATTTGTACTGGAACGCTGCTCAGGAAGGACTGAGTCAGGTAGTCGGTGCAGCGTTCACGAGTCTGGCAGGTTTGCTCGGAGGCCGCAGGTTAATGCCTGAGAACACTACTTCAGCACTTGGCGAGGACGACTGGAGAGCGTTATCGCTCGAACCTGCCGACAAAAAAATCTGGTGCAGCCCCGTTAATGTAGTCATTGACGGACTCACACCCTTCAACATCTGGACATGCTTAACGCTCGATAATGCTTTGGACATTGCAGGCTTCATGCGCGATGCTGCTGAGGGCAAAAAGCCTCAGCCTCAAACATCGAATAATAACCCTATGGGAGGCGGAAATATGGGAGGAGGAAGACAGAACGCAGGCCCTGCAGTAGACGTAAGACCGGCAGCATTCCAGCCGTTAGGGGGCGGATCGGGCGGAGGGACTCCGAGTCCTATAGACCTTATAGCCGATATACCTGTGAGAGTTACTGTCGAACTGGGTAAGGCGCGCAAAAGCGTCTCGGAAATTTTAGCTTTAACGGCAGGAGCTGTTGTTGAACTCGACAAAATGGCAGGTGAACCCGTTGATATTCTCGTCAACGGTAAATTAATAGCTCACGGTGAAGTAGTAGTTATAGATGAGAATTTCGGAGTCAGGATTACTGACATAATACCCGGAGGCGCAGCGAAAATATAGGGAAGAGGGTACAGGGTGTAGGGTATAGGATATAGGGGAATAGCTAACCCCTAATCCCTAACTCCTAATCCCTATTCCCTAAGTTTCGTGTTATAATGCAGTCGAAATTTCCAGATAATATATTTTCATTTGAGGGAGAGTTTTTCGGATGGGCAAAAAAGTTTTGATAGTCGATGACGCGGCATTCATGCGTATGATGCTGAAGGACATTCTCACGAAAAATGATTTCGAGGTTGTCGCAGAAGCAGAAAACGGTAAAGCAGGAGTAGCCGCTTTCCAGAAATACAAGCCCGACATCATCACAATGGATATTACAATGCCTGAGATGAACGGTATAGATGCAGTGAAGGCAATAAAAGCCTTAGACCCCAGCGTTAAAGTCGTAATGGTCTCGGCAATGGGTCAGCAGCCTATGGTCATTGAGGCGATACAGGCAGGTGCTAACGATTTCATAGTCAAACCCTTCCAGCCTGAAAGAGTCATTGAAGCCATCACAAAGGTGCTGTCCTAAAATACAGAGCGTAAATCTCACAGCCTATTTAATCAGGGCTGTACTCGCGTTAATATTCATGTCGGCGTGCGCCTTCTTACTCGTAAAATATTTCAGGAAGAACAACCTTAACTCAAAAGGATCGCACAACGTTGAAATAATTACGTCCCTGCGCTTAACAGGCAGGGATATATTTTTAGTCGTACATTGCGGTCCTGACGTTATAGCTTTCACTGTAGGGCCTCAGGGTTCTTGCTTAATGGGGAGGTGGAGCGTTGAGCAATGGCAGAACGCTAATTCACAGTCTGAAACGCTCGGTTAAAATTCTGCTGCCCGTCATGCTGCTGACAGTGTTAATCTTCCACGGCATATCATCAGCTGCTATACTCAATCCCCCCAGAGCTCCAGAACTTTCAGGGACTATACCTTTGCCGTCAATAACACTCGGATTAGGTCAGACAGATTCACCCAGAGATGTAGCGTTGACATTACAGATACTCGCGCTGATGACTGTGCTGAGTCTCGTACCTGCTATACTCCTAATGGTAACGAGCTTCACGCGACTCATAATCGTTATCGGCTTCGTTCAGAGAGCAATAGGACTCCAGCAGTCACCCCCTCAACAGGTAATCGCAGGTCTGTCGTTATTCCTCACAATGTTCACAATGTACCCTACTTGGAATCAGATCTACACTAACGGGCTTGAGCCGTACCTGTCAGGGAATATTACCGCACAGCAGGCATGGGATAATTCGATTGAACCCGTGAGGACGTTCATGTTCAGGTACACAAGGCAGGAGGAATTATCGCTCATAATCTCAATGGCAGGTGCTGAAAGACCGGCTAACCAATCCGAAGTTCCAACAAGAATATTAATCCCTGCGTTTATGTTAAGCGAGATGAAAACAGCGTTTCAAATGGGAGTCGTAATATATATTCCTTTTCTTGTTGTTGACATGGTTGTGTCCAGCGTACTGCTTGCTATGGGTATGATGATGTTACCGCCGATGATGATCTCGTTGCCGTTCAAACTCTTGCTGTTTGTTATGGCTGACGGCTGGAACCTCGTTGTCATGAGCGTGTTAAAGAGTTTCACTAACGTTCCCTAAAAATTTCAGAGTAAGGATGAAAATTTAATGGACACAGTAACAACATTAAGCCTTCCCGACATAATGACGGGTGCAATATGGACAATGATAAGCGTAACACTTCCTATTTTGCTCGTGGCAATGATAATAGGACTGTTCATAGGAATTTTGCAGACCGCTACATCGATTCAGGAACAGACATTGATATTCATTCCCAAAATTTTGGCGGTGTTCCTCTGCATAGTGTTATTATCCCCGTGGATAGGTCAGCGTATGCTCGTAATGACACGCGAAATTCTCGGACAGCTCGAACGCTTCATTAACTGATTCAATTCAACAAAAAAATGAAAGGGCTTGAATTACCGTCTCAGTTATTGGCCGTATACTTACTGCTTCACCTGCGCTATGTGGGCTTGGTGTTCAGTTCGCCCGTTTTCACTTCAGTAATGCCCCCTATGCCGTTCAGGTATCTCTTCGCAGTAATGCTCACTGTCTGTTCAGTAGGCATAATCAAAACTGAGGAGATACCGATGATATATTTTGACGAGGTAGTATTCATTGCAGCAGTCTTCCTCCGTGAACTGCTCATCGGCGTAGCATTAGGATTCATTTCGGCACTGCCGCTTTACGCTCTTCGTGTTGCAGGTGAACAGACAGGGACGACGATAGGCTTCTCAATGGCTCAGGTAATGGACCCTTCAACACAGAGTGAGACTTCAATTTTGGGACAGCTCAATTTTTTCACTGCTCTGTGGTTCTATTTCAGGTGGAACGGCCACTTGCTGATGGTTCAGGCTTTGGTTGAAACACTGAAACTCGTACCGCCCGGGCAAATCTCGCTTTTTCCTTCAGGGGATATGCAGCTCGGAGTATGGTTACAGAGTATGTTCACGCTCGCAATGAGAATGGTTCTGCCGTTTTACTGCGCGCTTGTGCTTTCCGATGTGGGACTTGGATTTTTGGCGAGAACAGTTCCGCAGATGAATATTTTTGTTGTGGGGCTGCCCGTTAAAGTAATGCTCGGATTTATGGTCTTGGCCGCAGTGATACCGTTAATGATGGATTTAGTGTACAACAATTTTGAACGCTGGATTGAATTTGCATTGAGCGTTCTGAGATTATGGAGGCCGTTAAATGGCTGAGGAACGCACTGAAGAAGCTACCCCACATAAACGCGAGAAAGTCCGTGAGGAAGGCCGCGTGTGTGTCAGCAAAGACCTTAACGCTGCAGCAGCTATCATAACGGCACTGCTAGGGCTTGCGCTGATAGGGCATATGACTTGGAGGACTCTTACGGGAATGATTCGCTTCATGTTCATGGCTATAGGGGACAGGGCATTGCTGCAGGACGGATGGTTTGCGTGGGTATCGTGGGAAGCGATTAAGGATTATTTTGCGGCATGGTTACCGTTAGGGGGATTGGTTGTACTTTTTGCGACAAGCGCGGTAATCGCTCAGGTGGGATTCGCGTTTACGGGTGAACCTTTTGTGCCTAAGTTCGACAGACTGAATCCCTTTACGGGAATGAAGAAAATTATCTCAATGCGTTCATGCGTCGAACTGTTAAAGGGGTTATTGAAGTCGGCAATTTTCGCAGTGATGATATACAACGCAATCAGGAATTACCTTCCCGTCTCATCAAAAACTATGCAGATGCCTCTTGAAATAGGCAGCCGTCAGTTTTGGGATATGCTTTGGACTCTGGCTATGAGGTTGGCGTTAATGCTGTTGGTTATGGCGTTTGCCGATTATTTTTACCAGAAGTGGGAATTTGAGAACTCTATCAAGATGAGCAAGAAAGAGATTAAGGACGAATACAAGCAGATGGAGGGAGACCCCCAGATTAAACAGAAGATTCGCCAGAAACAGCGCGAGATGGCTAAGCAGAGAATGATGGCTGATGTCCCTAAGGCTGACGTTGTAATAACTAACCCTACACACATAGCCGTTGCATTGCAATACGACAGGGGCGTTATGGGTGCTCCTCAGTTAATCGCTAAAGGTGCTGACTACCTCGCCCAAAGAATCAGGGAAATCGCTCAGAATAATCTCATTCCGGTAATCGAAAATAAACCGCTCGCTTGGGCACTGTATGAGAATGTAGAAGTGGGAGAAGAGATACCCGAAGACTTCTACAGGGGAGTCGCTGAGGTGCTTGCGTTGGTTTACAGGCTGAAAGCACACTGATTGCTTTAACGCCTCGCTTCACTGTCAAGCTCCTCAATTTTCGGTGCAGCCTCATCAGCAATAAGTTTCCCGTCCCTGAACCTCAATACCCTTTCGCTCCAAGTAGCTATCTCAGGCTCATGAGTAACCAGAATAACCGTTATGCCCTGTTTGTGTAAATCCGTAAAGATATTCATGATCTCAACCGTTGTCTTAGTATCAAGGTTACCCGTCGGCTCATCAGCCAAAATTATCGGTGCTTCACCCACTATCGCACGCGCAATAGCTACTCTCTGCTGCTGTCCTCCTGACATCTGAGCGGGTCTGTGGTGTAACCTTTGGCCAAGCCCTACGCGTTCGAGAGCATTAACTGCGGCTTTCCTTCTTGCTGACGAAGCCACACCCCTGTACAGCAGCGGCAGTTCAACATTCTCAACTGCATCAACCTTAGGCAAAAGGTTGAAACCCTGAAACACAAACCCTAATTTCTGATTCCTTATGTCAGCGAGTTCTGCTTTAGACTGGTCTTTAACGTCAACTCCGTCAAGCTCATAGTGTCCGCTCGTAGGAACGTCAAGACATCCCAGTATATTCATCATTGTTGACTTGCCGGAACCCGAAGGCCCCATTACGCAGACAAATTCACCGCGTTCAATCTTGAAACTGACTCCGTCAAGCGCACGGAGTTCAATATCTCCCGTAACATAAATCTTCGTCAGCTCTTTGACCTCAATTATGCTCATATTATCTGGGGCCTCCTCCGCCTCTCCTGCCTCCGGGAGGCCCTCCGAATAATCCTCCTCCGGTCTGTACTCCTGTAGTTGCGCCCTTCTGAGCGTTAATCACAAGTTCAGTACCTTCACGGAGCGCAGGTCTCTTTCTTCCTGAGTCCTCTTCAATAAGTTCAACCCATTTGCTGTCGGTTATTCCTGTTTTGACTTGAACGGGTCTCATCATTATTCCGTT
The DNA here is from genome assembly GCA_017458545.1 of Synergistaceae bacterium. Lineage (GTDB taxonomy): Bacteria > Synergistota > Synergistia > Synergistales > Aminobacteriaceae > JAFUXM01. Next base: position 7,834 of record JAFTBA010000009.1, read on the forward strand.
TCTCTCAGGCCATACAGTTCCCGAATTAAGAGTCTTTCTGGCCGTCAAAATATTCCTGTCGAATGATATAGTGTTCAGCAAATCTTCAGGAGGAGTAAATCTCAATGCTGCTACAGGAATCCTCAGAACGTTCCCGGCCTTAGCGGTCTCAATCGAAACGTTAGCTGTCATTCCGGGCTTGAGCTTGAGTTCGGGGTTATCGACATGAATTATTACAGTGTATGTTACAACGTTATCGCTCGTGTTCGGCGCAATCCTCACCTGAACAACCTCGCCCGTAAACACTTCATCAGGGAATGCGTCAACCCTGAACGTTACATGCTGACCCTCATTAACAGTACCTATATCGGCCTCGTCAACTTTAGTCTCGATTTTCATGCGCGTTAAATCCTCTGCAACCTTAAACAGCGTAGGAGTCTGGTAACTTGCCGCTACTGTCTGTCCTACGTCAACCTGCCTGTTAATTACTACTCCGTTGACGGGTGAAGTTATGCGCGTGTAATTGAGGTTAGTTTTTGCGCGTTCAACACTGGCTCTTGCCTGAACGACTCTTGATTTAGCTTCCTCAAGTGCTGCCTTTCTCAGTGATGTATCTGTTTCGGAATCGTCAACCTCACTTCTTGCGATTAATTTTCTGCTGAATAACTCCCTGTTACGTGCTAACTTGCGCTGAGAGTCGGCAAGTGATGCCTGTGCGCTTTTGACACCTGCCTCATAAACTGCAAGCGATGCCTGAGCCTCATTGAGGGTTAATTTCGCAACGGAAGGGTCAATTAATGCTATGAGCTGTCCTGCCTTGACGGGTGAATTGAAATCAACATAAATTTCCTGAATTTTTCCTGAGACCTGAGTACCTATTTCGATGACGCTTATTGCGTTGAGTTCACCTGTAGCAGTTACGGTTGAGAGTATTTCACCGCGCGTTACCGTTGAGGTAGTGAGGCCGTATTGAACGGGCTTATCGGCAAAAAAATAATCCCAAATAAACCAGCCTGCTCCTGCGATTACAGCAAGTATTAATAATTTTTTGAGTCCTGCTCTCATTTTTAGTACTGCTCCTTTTAGAGTTTAGAGTTTTTTGAGTATGCTGAGTTTTTCGTAGCCTACGCTCTCGTTTTCGGAGTTCAAACGCCCCAAAGGTATTGGCTTGTTAGTGCCGTGATAGTCGCTCCCTCCCGAAATAAGAAGCCCCGAACGTTCAGCGTTATCGACAAGGAATTTGCATTTTGTTACGGGGTATCTTGAGTACCAACATTCGAGTCCCTTAAGACCGTAAGCAATAAGTTCGCGCAATGTCATTCTGAAATCCTGTTCCGTTAACTCTTTCTCACCGTCTCCGCCCAAAGGGTGCGCCCAAACAGGTAAACCTCCTGCTGAAATTATTGCTTTAACAGCAAGAACAGCATCGATTCGGGTTTTGCCTGTTTTGCACGGGTTAATATAACGTTCGATTGCGTCCTCTTTGTTTTCTGCGAGTCCTTTCATAACGAGCATGTTGGCTATATGAGCCTTGCCTACGCCGGGGGATTTAAGCAGCGAATCAATATCACTATCGGTGAATGTTATGCCGAAATTTTCACGGAGTAATTTTATTCTGAGGTAGAACTTATCATGTCTCAGTTTATCGCCCGTTCTTAATGCCTCCTGAAACGATAAATTATTCTCGTCATAACCCAGTCCCAATATATGACATTTAGCACCGCTTTCAGTTATACATGAGAACTCAATGCCCTGAATGAATTTTATTCCGCGCGGAATTATGCGTTTCATTTTGAGCGAGGATTTTATTGTGTCGTGGTCAGTAATTGCAAAAACTGTTATACCTGCTTTCTGAATGTTCCAGAGTAATGCTTCGGGCGAATCAGTACCGTCTGAAGCGTTCGTGTGCATGTGTAAATCTATTGTGCTTCCCATAATTCTTCTTTCCCTTCTATTTCGGGCGGTAAATGTCCTAATGCCTCGTCCAAATCCGCCCTTGATGTCTGTGCGTCATACAATGCCTGATAATAAGTGTACCTTGCCGCTGCCAATGCTGAGACCGCATCACTGACTTCAATAGGATCTCCGACTCCTACTTCATAGCGTCCCTGTGCAAGCGTTAAATTTTCTTCGGCATACTTAACGCTTAATTCAGATGATTTTACCCTGTCAACAGCATTCATCAAAGACAATGCAGCACTCCTTACGCTGTAAGTGATATTCTGCCTTAGACTCTCGGCATCTGCATTGTACTGTTCGAGTCTGGCTCTTGCGCTCTCAACAGCTGCTTTCATTTCACCTCCGTCAACAACCGGTACGTTCATGTTCACGCCGATATAATAGTTGTTATTCACACGCGTATCTTTAACGTTGCTTGTTGATGTGCTTAACTGACCCGTAACTGTAGGAGAGCTTGTTCTGGCAGCGTCCTTAACACTTAGTTCACCTGCTTTAATATCGTGCATTAACTTTCGGAAGTCTGCTCTGTCCTCAAGAGCTGTATCAATCATTGCCGAAACATTATCGGCAGGACGCGGCAGCAATAATTCTGTTGACAATGCAATGTTGAAAGGGCCGTTAATATCCGTACCCATTGCGACTCTTAATGCTTCCTCTGAAATCAGAATGTCATTCTCAGCTTTAAGCAATGAGACTTTAGCGGCGGATAAATCGGATTGAGCTTTGGTTACTTCAATGTATGCTTTGTTGCCGACATCATAGAGACCTTCGGCGGTTTTGAGGTGTTGTTCGAGGTTCTTGTATTTTTCGAGTTCAACGTCTCTGTTGAGGAACTTGAGTACGAGGTCGTAATATTTTCGTTTTGCGTTTGCGGCTACGGTGATTTGAGTGCTGAGATGAGTCTGCCGTGAACCTTTAATGTTTTCGCGCCTGATTTCCTTTTGGATTCTGTTTCTGCCCGTGTCGTAAAGCAGCTTCGAGGCGGTAAGGCTTAAAGACTCGTTGTCGTAATTGTCGTTCCAAAATTCATAGTCGCCGTTGTAACGCGCTGAACCCGTTAAATTAACTTTGACTCTGTTAGCTGCTCTTACTGTTTCGAGCTGAGCCGAGTAATCACGGATTGAGGCTTTTGATTTTCTGAGTGAAGGGTGGTTATTGAGGGCAAGTATCAAACATTCTTCAAGCGACAATCCCGAAAGATCGTCAGACAAAATATTCTGAGCGTCAGAAGGAGTCAGCAGTAACAAAAAAAACAAAAGGGTGAGAAAAAATCTTCGTATCATTCAACAAAAACTCCCGAAAATAAAATTAAACCCCGTGCAACAGATTTTACACTAAAACACGGGGTGAGTATATTAACAATGAGTGAAGAAGTTTTGAAACGGTCAGCCTCTTGTGATTTCGGTATTGGCCATTTTCTCGTAGACTAAAGCGAGTGCGCTGTGGTCATTCTGTCCTTTGCCGTCGCCGTGAAGTATCTTCATCATTTCGAAGACCTGAACGGTTAAAGGAATGGGACTGTCGACAGCTTTAGCAGCGTCCATAACGTTAGTGAGGTCTTTGATGTGAAGGTCGATCTTGAAACCGGGCTTGAAATTTCTGTCCATAATCATAGGAGCTTTAGCGTCCATTACCGTTGAACCTGCGAGTCCTCCTCTGATTGCCTGATAGATAGCTTCGGGGTCAACGCCTGCTTTTTTGCCGAGCATTAAAGCCTCACTGACAGCAGCGATGTTGACTGCAACGACGACCTGATTGCAGAGTTTAGTAACGTTACCTGCACCGATTTCGCCGCAAAGGACAACGCTTGAACCCATAGCTTTGAGGACGGGCTCGAATTTAGCGAAGACTTCTTTTTTGCCGCCTACCATGAAACTTAATGTGCCGTCAATAGCTTTAGGTTCACCGCCCGAAACGGGAGCGTCAAGCATATCAATACCTTTTTTTGCGAGAGCGTCAGCGATTTCGCGGCTTGCAATGGGGTTGATTGACGACATGTCGATGAAGGCTGCGCCTTTCTGCATGTGGTCGGCTACTTTGTCGTCCTCAAGCATGACGCTCTTAACATGGGGCGAATTAGGGAGCATTGTGAGTACAAGGTCAACACCCTTTGCTGCATCGACTGCGTTAACGGCTACGACTGCTTTGCCCTTAGCGAACTCTGCGACTTCCTCAGCATGTGCTGTTGTGCGGTCGTAAACACGGAGTTCATGACCTGCTTTAACAAGGTTCTTGGCCATAGGTTTGCCCATAATACCGAGTCCGATAAATCCTATTTTCATTTTTATTATTACCTCTCTTTTGCGGAATTTAGCTTAATTATATCAGAGCGGTTTTGCTTTCCGTCCGTGTATTAAGTATTAGTTCAGAATGTTATTAAGAACGCAAATGCTTTTTCAGTATCTCCTCTTTCTTTCCTGCAAGCCCTTTGAGATTAGCAGCAGCCTCTGAGATTTCAGCCTCAAGCTCAGCTACAGCATCAAGAAATTTTTTTTGTTGTATTTGAGATGGAGCAGGTATTTTGTAACGCATTATATGCTCTTTATTTCCGCGAGGCATTTTAATGCCGTTCACATTCTGCATTACGAAGTCAAAAAATTCATTATGTCTCATAGCATAGAATATATAACGTCCGCTGTAAAAATCTTCATTCCTGCTCCTAAACACTAAAACATCAGGGGAGCATCCTCCATCAAAATCAGCAAACCATAACTTACGCAGGTATGGCCGTATATTTGACAGCAAAATATCACCCTTCTGAAAACGTATTACAGTGCCGGACGGCAAATCTTTGTCATACGTTCTTATACCTTCGCAGTTCTGAAGCATTGTATCTGTAGTAACATACTGTGCAGGAGTAATGTTATCTGTAACTATCCTTTCAGTTACGTATGTCAGGACGGTTGAAAGAGAGCATTTAGCCGTTTCGTATTCAAGTTCACGGAATAAGGCATCAATCTTTTCACGGCA
>JAFTBA010000075.1 GCA_017458545.1 Synergistaceae bacterium
ATCGGTATGGCCAAAGCATTCGCCGCCCGTGAAAGAACTCAGGGATTTGAAGACTGGGTTAAAGACCACAAGTCAGGACTCGAAATCGTAGCCAAACAGAATGCAGACTGGGACAGACAAAGAGCTAAGGAACTCGCTTCAACTTGGATTATGCGTTTCCCCGACATGAAAGCAATTTTCTGCAACAATGATGATATGGCTCTCGGTGTTGTCGAAGCCGTTGATGAAGCTGACGTTGATATTCTCGTTGTCGGCGTTGACGGAATAGGCGAGGCTTATACTTCAATCCGTGAGGGCAAACTCGACGCAACAGTCGACTCGTTCCCGTTCTACATGTCGCAGGTCGCTGTAGAATGCACGCTCAGGGCGCTCGCAGGCCAGAAAGTGCCTCACGTAGTCGCAACACCTCAGGCGTTAATCGACAAGGACAACGTAAACGAACCCGCCGCGAAAATCATCAACTGGGTCGATACAGTCTACAAGAAATAATCAGGTGAAATAAAACGGGGTGTGAAAAAACATCCCGTTTTTCTTTTAGCAAATAACAAAAACGGAGTGTGCTAATGTCTAAAGCAGTAGAATTTATCAAAATCAACAAGCATTTTCCCGGAGCACACGTACTGAAGGATATATCATTCAGCGTTGAAGAGGGCGAGGTAATGGCACTGCTCGGTGAAAACGGTGCAGGCAAATCAACATTACTCAACATACTTCACGGAGTATATCCCGAATATGAAGGCGATGTGTTACTTCACGGGAAGAAAGTACAGTTCAGGAATCCCAATCAGGCAATCGTTGACGGAAAAATCTCGAAGGTTCATCAGGAGACATTAATCGTCCGCGATTTAACGGTAGGACAGAATGTTACTCTCGGCCATGAACCCACTAAAGGTTTATTCATTGACTACGCCAAAATGCACAATGACGTGAATGCCATACTCACCGAATTACACTGCAATTTCAGGTCAGAAGAGTTAGCCGATAAATTAACGTCAGGCCAGATGCAGATGATGGCAATCGCAAGAGCGTTATATCACAAGTCAAACATAATATCGCTCGATGAACCTACAGCGTCATTGTCGATTCGTGAGACTGAAGCGTTGTTCGATGTCATTAAACAGCTCAAGGCTCAGGGAGTAACGATACTTTACGTTTCGCACAGGCTCGAAGAAATTTTCAGGATTTGCGACAGAGCCGCTATCATGAGGGACGGCCAATACATAACGACTCTCGAAGTCCCTAAGACTACAAGAGATGAGCTTATTCATGCTATGGTCGGCCGTGCTGTCAGTGCTGTTGCCTCGCGTAATGTTCCCTGTATGGCTACTGATGAAGTAGTGTTGAAGGCCGAGAATCTCACAGGGCCTGCAGGGTTCAAGGACGTAAGTTTTGAGCTTCACAAGGGCGAAATTTTAGGGTTCTTCGGACTCGTAGGTGCAGGACGTACGGAAACTATGAGGGCGATTTTCGGAGCAGATATGATTACCGGCGGTAAAGTTTTCCTCAAGGGCAAGCGCGTACCTACAGGCTCATGGAACACTGCAAAGGCTCTCAAAGCAGGTATAGGACTCATTCCAGAAGACAGAAAAACTCAGGGCTTCATGAAACTTTCATCGAACACTCAGAACATTTCAATCTCAAGCCTTGAGGATTACGCAAACGCATTCGGTTTCCTCAGCGATGAAAAGAAGCTCAAGAACGCAGAACATTTCTTTAAGGAGCTTGAGATTCACCCTAACAAACCCGATTATCTCACCCTTAACATGTCAGGCGGTAACCAGCAGAAAGTAATTCTTGCACGCTGGATGAGTACGAAGGTTGACATAATAATTTTCGATGAGCCTACTAAGGGCGTTGATGTCGGTGCGAAAGCTGAGATTTACCGTTTGATGGAAGAGATGATACAGAACGGTAAGAGCATTATAGTAATCTCGTCAGAACTTCCCGAAGTAATGGGACTCAGTGACAGGATTATCGTAATGGGTGAAGGCAAAGTGAATGCAGTTTTGAAACGCGGAGAATACGGAACGAGCGACCAAATGCTCGATTATGCAATAGGAGGATAGTAACAGGTGAAAAATTTTGTCAACAAATATAAACGTGAGCTTGTAGTTCTGCTTGCGACATTCGGAATGGGATTAATCTTCACGATTATGAATCCCAACTTCATGCGCGTCAACAACATCATAACGATACTTCAGCAGATGGTTCTCAACGGAGTATTAGCCGCAGGAATAATGTTTGCGATTATAACGGGAGGTATTGACCTCTCAATAGGCTGTACGTTCGCTATTACAGGCATTGTTACCGCTTCGCTCGCAGTCAACGGCACTAACCCTTATCTGGCAATCGTTGCAGGTCTCGCAGTCGGTGCAGTACTCGGAGCGTTCAACGGATTTTTGGTTACAGGCCTTAAACTTCAGCCGTTTATTGCAACACTGGGTACTATGTCGCTCTACAGGGGTATCGCTTACGTCATAACAGGCGGTATGCCCGTAACAGGAGTCCCTTCGGTTTACAGGGACATATTCAACGGCAGAATGTTCGGCAACGTCCGCTGGTATATTCTCGTGATGATAGTGATATTCATCATCATTCACATCATGCTCTCACGGACAAGAACGGGCGATTACCTTTACGCAGTCGGCGACAACGAGGAAGCCGCTAAACTTTCGGGAGTCAACGTCGTTAAAGTCAAGTACGTTGCTTACATAGTGTGCGGTATGTGTTCGGCTGCTGCAGGTTTAATCATGCTTGCCTCTCTGGGAAGCGCAGAGTCAACAGCAGGACTTGGTTACGAAACTAACGC
>JAFTBA010000076.1 GCA_017458545.1 Synergistaceae bacterium
GAATGAGAATGACTTGGCGCGGAAAAGAAATCGTTAATCTCTCGCGCTCATTCATAAACACTAACGGTGCATCAAGGCACATAACCGTTAAAGTCAGCGCAAGGCCGTCAGCGTCACCAAAAACCCCGTCATCAAAAAAATTCCCTGACTCGCTCGCAGACCTCAATGTGTGTTCAAAGCGCGGACTCGCTGAAAGATTCGACTCCACTGTAGGAGCTAACACCGTTTTAATGCCCTTCGGCGGTAAGTATCAGAAGACCCCTTCAACGGCCATGTGTGCAAAAATTCCCGTAGGTATTGAATCTGATACCGATGTATGTTCGTTAATGTCGTGGGGATTCAATCCTTATGTTTCTGAACGCTCACCGTTTGACGGAGGTTATACGGCGGTAACTGACTCGCTCTGCAGGATAATTGCTGCAGGAGGTAATCTCACTCACTGCTGGCTCACGCTTCAGGAGTATTTCGGCAAACCTGAGCATGACCCTGAACGCTGGGGATTACCTTTCGGAGCATTGCTCGGAGCATTGAAAGCACAGTTGGATTACGGAGTCGCTGCTATCGGAGGTAAGGACTCAATGAGCGGTTCATTCGTTGACTCTGAGGGCAATAACTTCGATGTCCCTCCTACTTTGGCAGCTTTCGCAGTGAGCGTTACGGAAGTTAAGCGCGTAATCTCTCCTGAGTTCAAGCGCGTTGGTTCACGTGTAATAATCCTTGAACCCGAATATGACTCTCGCGGACTCCCTAAAGCCGAATCAATGCTGAAAATTTTTGCCGATATTGAGTCTATGAACAGTGAAGGGAAAATTTTAGCGTGTTCAGTTCCTTCATTCGGCGGAGTCGAAGCCGAAATATTCCGCATGTGCTTAGGGAATAATTTAGGCTTTGAGTTCACGGGGAGCGTTAATGATTCTGGAAGCGGTAAATTCATCGTTGAACTTGCTGACGGTGAACAGTCAAATTATCCTGAGCTTGGCCGGGTCATTGAAGCGCCTGAGATGATAACCGCAAGCAATCATTTAAGACTCTCTGATGCCGAAAAAATTTACGATTCTGTATTCGCAGAAATTTTCCCGACAGAATATAATATTACACAGTCATCGCTTCCTAATGCCGAGTTGAAAATTAACCTTCCGAGAGCGTCCTACCCTCATCAGTCAGTGAAATCACCGAAGTTCCTGATACCCGTCTTCAGCGGAACTAACTGCGAGTATGAGACCGCTAAAGCCGTTATTAATGCGGGGGGGCGTGCTGAAATATTCGTTGTCCGTTCGCTTACGCCCGAGATAATGCGCGAGTCGGCTGTGAGATTCGCTAAGTCCCTCAGAACCTCGCAGGCCCTCGTTATTCCCGGCGGTTTCTCGAACGGTGATGAGCCTGACGGTTCAGGGAAATTCATTGCGATATTCTTACGGAGTCCGGAAGTCAGGCAGGCACTCGAAGACCTTATCGGTCCGCGTGCAGGACTCGTCTGCGGAATATGCAACGGATTTCAGGCTCTCGTGAAAACAGGATTGCTCCCTCACGGCCGTATCGTTAATCCCGAAGAATTAACAGCTACATTAACGTTCAACATGATAGGCCGTCATCAGTCAGGTATAGTGCGTTCGCTTGTGGTCTCGAACAATTCCCCTTGGCTGAGGTTTGCTGAGAGGGGCGAAGTTTACAGCGTGCCTATATCGCACGGTGAAGGAAGGTTTGTTTGCAGCGGGGAGGAGTTCAGGCGTTTAATGTCGAACGGACAGATAGCATGTCAGTACGCTGATGACTATGGCAGGCCGTCAATGCTGACGCAGTATAATCCCTCAGGCTCGTGTTATGCTGTAGAATGTGTAACGTCCCCTGACGGCAGAATAATAGGGAGAATGGGACACGTTGAGCGCAACAGGAACGGGCTTTACAGGAATGTCTCAGGTAATTACGGAATGAGATTTTTTGAGTCGGCCTGCGAATATTTTGCGAAATCTTAAACTTATAAAGGAGCTGTATATTTTTTGGAACGAAAAAATATTGAGAAGTATCTCGGACGTAACGTTGAGATTATGCTTATGCCGGACGGTCATAAAACCTCCGGCCTTCTCCTCCGTTGTGAGGATGAATTTATAGCACTGGGTGATAAATCGGGCGAGTCACTCTTCGTTTACCCTATGATCTGGGGAATAAGACCGTTAAGCACTCAACCCGTAATTCAGGCTTCACCGCCTTCAGCAGTAAACATTCATGAAGCTGTTGCCGGTGCAGTGCAGGAGAATGCACCCGAACAAGTTATAGACTCTGTGCCTAAGCCTGACCCTGAACCTGAGCCCTTAACGAGGGCAGTATTTGTTGACTCTCTTGAGGAATGTTATGCGGAGCTTGACGAGAAATCAGAGACTTTCGCGCTTAATACTGATTACGTAAGGCGTTTCAGGACAGACAGACAGGACAGGGTACAGAATGTACTTGAGAGCATACTCACTAAGTATGTTTACGCCGTAAGAGTGCAGGAGGACAGGCCCTATTCAATGAGAATGAGGCAGATTTTGGACGAGGCTAAAAATCTGTGGAAGTCTAACCAGTCGAATATGGCAGCAGCTGAGATATACGGATTTGTACTTTACCTGATGGGGGAGAACACTAAGAGCGTGAAAATTTACATGGGTATTCACGACTTCAAAGCTGCGTTCACTGCTGCGACAACAGCGGCTTCCAGAATGCTTGCCGCAGCATGTCTGATAGTGAGCGAGCCTCTAAGCACAAAAAATTTCTCGGCACTCTTAAAACTTGAACCCCCTCAAATAAATGCCCTTCTCAGATGGGTAATAAGTGCCTCAGTTCTGAATAATGATTATCCCGAAGACTACAGGGAATTATGTTTCAGATGTGCCGGGGCTGTATCATGGAAATTATTGGGTTATTCGTCAACGTCATGGCCTGATAAAAATATCTTATTCACAGAGGCTAATATAAGTGCGTTAAAAGAATGGCTCGAATCGAGACCGTCCGACAATAAAATTATTGATGACGCTCTGAAACTCTCGGATAAACCTGCATCATTACGCCGTGAAGAGGCCGAAAAATTCCGACGTATAGACTGGAAGACCCAGCGTTTCGAGGGTGAATTTGATTATTTCAACCCTAACAGGGATAAACTGTACGGGTTCATACGATGTCCCGGTCTCAAAAAATTCAGCGTTCCCCTCCGTTCAGAGGGTTCTGTATTCGTTCATCTGAATCAGGTTGAAGACCGGGTATTACGCCGTAAACTGCTGACCTGCGGAAAGATTAAGCCCATGATTCGAGTAACGTTCAGACTCGGTAACAATATTGAAGGCCCTGCAGCTTATGACGTAAAGGAAATGACTGACGAAAATTCAGAGTCAGTGCTTTCAGTAGATATGATGTCTGCATTATCTGAGGAGGGCGAAATAGATTTCTTCATGAGGTATAACGAGCCTCCGTTCGGTAAAGTTTTGGCTAAGGATAAGAAGCTCTACACTTTCAACGAGAAAAATATTACTGATCCTGTGCTTGCTGTTTTTCTTGAAGTTGACCCGTCGCCTGAGGGACACCCCGTAAGATTCACAAGAAGCATGAGCGAAAACGGTAAAGTTCAGATTCAAAACGTAGAGTCAGCAATACCTTTCCCGGAAGAAAAGTTAAAGGCATGGGAAGAGTCTGGGTTAATCAGAAAAGCTAAAGAACGTCTCGACCTCACCGATGAGGAGGAAGAAGAGAAGCCCGAAGAAATTGACGCAGCTGATTTCACTGAAGAGACTAACCCTGAGATAGAAGAGTTAATCGCCAGAGGTTATGTGCCTCTTGAACCGTACACTCCCGAAACAAAAGGCCATAAACCGCGCGGAAAATCTCAGGACGATACATCGTCTAAACAGCAGGGTGTAGAGACATTCAGAGAGCTGCCTAAATTTTTGCAGGAGAAGATACTCAGCATATCGACATCGGGCAAGTGCAGCAATCAGTATTTGACTGACACGTATTATGCGAGGGGGCATTACCGAGAGGTGAGGGCAAGTTACCTTTCAATGGTGAGCCGTTTCAACAATGATGATACTACGCTGACTAATGCCGAACGTGCCGAACGATGTTTCGTAATGGCCAGATATGTGTATAATTTCTTTCTTTTGGCCGACGCTGCCGATAAGAAACGCTATCCTGCTTCAGAGGAAGATAACATAAGAATAATGGCCTATAAGGGGCTTGAATATCTTTTGTATTCTCAGCTTGACGGAGCCTCTAAGAACGAGGGTAATTATGATACTGCGAGACGTTACTGTCTGCTGAAACTCGCCGATGAGATTCAGGAGACCAGACGGATTGACGAGAACAACGCATGGCTGAGGATATATATATACTCTTATTTTGTGAACGGTCTGCGCTTTCACAGTTCATCGGGCAAATGGTCGGCTCAGAACGTATCGCTTTCCGGGTGCAGCTTATTGGAGTTCAACGACTTCGGTAAATTCTTTGAGGGACTGCTGACACTGGCATATTTGACGGGAGCAGAGCTGATTATACCGACATTGAAAGCACTTCTTCACAGCCTCGAATATTCCGGGAGACTGCTGGCGAAACTGGGACTTGATGCGAACGTTTATTCACAGGAGAATGCTGACGTTAAAATTCTGGAGTCGTTCCAGAAAGCATTGGACGGTTACGACAAACGCGATGTATTAATTCTTGACGCTGAAGTTAAACTGTCGCCTGAGTTCCTGAGAATCCTGAGCGTACAGAAAATGATAGTGAGGCTGATGAAGGACGAACTGACCAGAATACTGAAAGCGACTCCTGATACGCTTGATGAGGCGCTGAAGAAAGCTAATCCGATACTTGCTTCGGATGAGTATGCGAACTCGCTGGCGAAAACCAAACGGAAATATAATCCTGAGGCAGGACTGCTCGATGTGCTGCCTATAAATGTTTTGGGAGCAGTGATGAGACAGTATTGGAGTGAATGTTTCGGGGCGTATTTCGGCGGAAAGCCTTACGGATCGTACTGGAAGGAACGTTTTGCGAAATTGCAGTGGGTGAGAGACCCTGTATTTCACGCACACCCCGAGTATATCAAGAATGAAGATATTGATGAGGTTAAGGCCGTATGTCTTGAGATAGCCGAATGCCTCAGTGCTAAAAAGTAATCTTGAGGTTTGAGAGTCCCGGTCTTAGAGATGAGGCCGGGACTCTTTTGTTTGAAGGTATTTCAGTAACAC
>JAFTBA010000077.1 GCA_017458545.1 Synergistaceae bacterium
GAGGGTCAGCTCTTGAAGAGTCGAGGAAATTATTGAGGGCAATACTGTGTACATCATCAGGTTTAACATCTGAGAGGGATATATTTTTCCAGAGCTGCCAGACTTTGAGCCATTCGGAACGCAGATTATCTCTGACGAGCTGTCCTGCGTCAGCGATTAAGTCTGAGTCGTCATCAGCCCATTTGAGCATGTCAGCCCATGAACGCCCTGATGAAGCGTGAAGCTCAGCAGTTTTTCTTGCGAACGAGCATAATTTTGCCGCGCCCCATTTAGCGACTGCAGCTGTCATGAAGGGGTCAGTATCGAGTACTCCGGCACCTCTCCGAATCTCACGCTTATCGTCTGCGTAATTCCTAGCGAGTCTTTCAAGGCCGGCGAACTCTGCAGCGTTTCTGACCTCCTCCCAGAAAGACTGTTCCTGATGAGCCGTTATGACTGAGGCTCTTGGGTCAATATCGAGCGATAAGCCTGACTCGCGGATTAATCTTGCAGCGAATGAATGTATAGTTGAGATCCATGAGTCGCTGAGGCCGTCAAGGATTTGCTGTTTTCGTTCAGAGTTTGGGAACTCGTTGAGTGAGTCTGCGATTAACTGTTCGATACGTGCTTTCATTTCACCTGCAGCAGCTTCAGTGTAAGTGAGTGTGAGAATATCTGAGGGCAGCAGTTCATCATCATCAATAAGCAGACGAAGATAACGCTGTGAAAGCACCCAAGTTTTTCCCGTGCCGGCACCTGCCTCAACGGTTATGATTTTTTCGTCGGCATTGATTGCATCGCGCTGTCCTTTTGGTGTGTCGTAAGGCAGTGAAATTTTCATTATGGTCAAAACTCCTTAGAAGTGTGTACAAAAAAACTGACAGGATAGATTTTATCCTGCCAGTCTATTACATACAAGGTCAGAAATTTTATGAGAAATTTCTGAAACGTTTTCCGCGTTAAAAGGTTTGTGTTACTGTGAAATTGCGCTTACCGGGCATGTACCTACGCAGGTTCCGCACTCTACGCAAGCATCTGCGTCAACCTTTGCTTTTCCGCCGTCAACTGAAATCGCTGAAACGGGGCAAGCTCCTACGCATGACTCGCATCCTACGCAAACGTCCTGATCTACTACTGCTTTTGCCATGATATATATCCTCCCTAACTGAATCTTGTTCGTATCGTTGTCTTGAAGTCCCTCAACTTCATTACATGAGTGATTATATCACAGTCAAACGGGAAAATCCGCTGTTTGAGCCTTCAACCTTTAAGCGTTTAATGCTCTGAACACTCTCCATCTTAAAGCCTCGCAAAGCCATGCGCTTCCTCCGGCCGAAATATGAGCCTCAATTTTCTCAGCGTCATCACCTGTCGGCACAACCAAATGAGTAACTCCTAAGCGCGAAAATGCTTCAGGTATTGCAGGAATGCCCGGCCCCTGAAGGAAACAGCCTTTTTTTTCACGGAGAATGCTTTGTGTTGACAGCAGCCATCTGTCTCGTATTGCTTCAGGTGAGAGCCATACCCATTCGGCCTGAAGTACTGCGCGTGAAAATTCAGCCTGACTGAAACAGTCCTGTCTTCCTGCGTAACGGTCATCGAAGAACGCAGCCCTCCATCCCCAGTCGCGAATGAACGGCACTAAATCGCGTTCATAGCCCAGCACAGCGACTCTGTCTCCTCTTGCGCAGGTCATAACGGCATCGAGGTACTGCCCTCCCTCATCGGCAAAAGGCACAAGCACTGAACATGCAGCACTTGCAGCGGCGAACTCCTGCGGAAAAGGTGAGACGTATAATCCTGCGAGTTCCTTCAGCGTTGAAGTGAGCAGTGAGTTAGTGTGAACGGGTCGTGAAGTGTGGGGTTCGAGCCTTGAGTCGGGAACGAAACCGATTCCCAAACGGCCGTCATCAGTCAGAATACAGCTTGCGTGCCAGCCAAGTATTAAGCGTGAAACGGCTGAATCATTTTCACGCTGTATTATCCGTGATAAGTCCTCGAAAAAATTATTGCAGTAACTCAATTCAATCTGTAATTACTTCCTGAGCCCTGATTTTCTCAGGACAGCTCCGCACCATAAATATATGAAACGCGGAAATAAATGCAGAAAATCTGTCCTTGAATATGCACAGGTTGTTCTGATGAACGGGAATGAGGCTGAATATTTCCTGCACAGCCTGTAAAATCCGTATTGGAATGACGGACTTACTGTTCCTGACGAAAGATGAACCAAAGGAATTGAACACACCCAAACTTTTCCGAGCGATAACGATTTGGTTCTGAGGCATTGTTCGGCAGCGTATAAATGCCAGTTGTTACAGAGCAGTTCATCAAAAGGGTAATCCCTGAAATGCTGAGTGTATCCTCCGAAAAAACATTCATCAACAGTTCCGCATTCAGTCATACCGTTCCGAATGAATGAGGATGTACCGTGTACAAATTTTCCCGTACGGTTATTCCTGTGTGTAATGTCTGAAATACCGGGCGATAAATCAAAATTTACACCTGCAGCTCCGAGAATATCATCGCGTTCAATACGTTTAAGGTACGATAAAAATTTTTCGAGAATATCAGGCTGATTAAGTAGTATATCCTGATGTGAGTAGATAACATATTGAGTTTTAACGTCATCAATTACGGAGTTATAAGCTGAAGCGCATGACGTGAAATTTTTGTTGTTTGTGTTGTTAATGCCGATTATTTTGCAGTGAATGCTCTGTGATTTAAGTGTATCGGTAAAATTATTATACATTTGCTCATTTGTACGGCAGCATACGACAGTAATATCACACATAAGAATCATTCCCTTTGCTTTTTACTTAGCCGATTCAAGTTCAATGCTTAATTCTTCCCATTGAGAATATAAAGTTTTAAGCTCCGTGTCAAGATTGAAACGTTCCGTCATAAGTTCCTGAACTCTTTTTGAATCCTTGAGCGTTTCGGGCTGACATAAAAGACTGTCAATCTCATTAATTTCAGACTCATGTTCGGAAATTTCTCTTTCTGTTTTTGCAACGGCTTTCTTAATTTCGCGGTAAGCACGGAGATTATCATCATTCTTACGGGGCTTAGGCTTTACGGTTGATTTACCCTCCTGAAACATAGGTGCTTCCGTTAAAATCTGCTCCCTCTTCTCCAAAAACCACGAGTAATTACCGGGATAATCATATAATTTTCCGTCCCTTATCTCTAAGACTCTTTCAGCAAGAGAGTCAAGAAAATGCCTGTCATGTGAAACTATAAGCAATGTACCCTGATATTTTAGCAAAGCCCTTTCAACGATCTCACGGGTCTCAACATCAAGATGGTTAGTAGGTTCGTCAAGTATAAGAAAATTAGTTTCCTCAAGCATTAATTTGTAGAGTGCGAGTCTTGCTTTTTCACCGCCCGAAAGAACAGCAGCAGGTTTGTAGATTTCATCGCCCGAAAACAAAAACGCTCCCAACAAATTGCGCCGTTCAACGTCATTTAGCTTCGATGAAACCGAACGTGCCTCCTCCCAAACGGTATTGGAGTAGTTAATATTCTGTGCGCTCTCCTGAGAGTAGTAGGAGAATTTAACGTTATGGCCGTGTTTCACAGTTCCTGATGTGGGCAGTTCGGTGAGGCTCAGCAGCCGTAACAGTGTTGATTTACCAGCACCGTTTACGCCGACGAGTGCGACTCTTTCACCGCGTTCAATGACGAAATTGACTCCCTCAAAAACTTTAAGGCCGTCATAAAATTTAGCGAGTCCCGTAACCCTTAACACTTCGCGTCCGCTTGGGGGTGCTTCTGGGATTGAGAGCTTAACGGATTTTGAGCCTTGAGCGAGTTCAATGCGTTCGATTTTTTCGAGCTGTTTTATACGGCTTTGAACCTGAGCTGCTTTAGTTGCCTTGTACCTGAAACGGTCAATGAATGATTCTATTCTGTGGATTTCTGTCTGCTGACGGCTGAATGCTTTGGCTAAGAGTTGGCGGTTCTGTTCTTTTGCCGAAACGTAATCGTCATAGCTGCAAGGGTAAAGGGTAATAACTCCGTGTTCAAGGTCAGCGATAGCGTCGGCAGTGTTCTCAAGAAACCGTGTATCATGTGAGACCGAAACGACTGCGCCCTTGTGAGTGCGTAACCATCCCTCTAACCATTCCATAGACTCTGTGTCTAAATGGTTAGTAGGTTCGTCAAGCAGTAAGACATCAGGAGCTGAGAGGAGCAAAGCGGCCATAGCGATTCTCATTTTCCAGCCTCCCGAAAAGTCCTGACAGTTTTTTTCCTCTTCGCCCTTCCTGAAACCGAGTCCGTGCAAAACTTTCATGGCCATAGCCTCGAAAGCAAATCCCCCTGAGTCTTCGAATCTTTTTTCGAGCCTTGAATGTTCAGCGAGCAAGCCCTCATGATTTTCAGTTGAGTGCGATAATTTTTCCTCAACGTTTCTGAGTTTGGCTTCGATTTGGGAGATACCTGCTTTGTCTTTGAGGTATTGCATTAAAGGGACCGGTTCCAGTTCTGCGAGGTCTTGCGGTAAATGGCCGACAGTTAATCCGCGTGAACGTTCAATGACTCCGCTGTCGGGTTCTAGTTCGCCCGTTATGACGCGGAGAAGGGTAGTTTTACCTGCACCGTTAGGGCCTACGATTCCGAGTCGTGCAGTGCTGTTAATCTGAAGGTTAAGACCTTTGAATATTAAGTGTTCGCCGAATGAGAGCGATAAATTTTTTATGTCAATCATGCCCTGTAATATACCACAAAAAAATCCCCCCTCACAAATCGCAAGGGGGGACAGAAATTTTCAGGGTCTAACGTTTTTTCGCAGTCATTGCGATACCGAATACTCCGAGCAAAGCAATGAGTCCGAACCCTGAATAGCAACCTCCGCTTGAACTGCTGCCGACTCCTTCAACGACTCTTGCTGTTCCAGCACTGCCGTATATTACGTCAGTCAGCGCATACTCCTCGCCGTGAACGTTAAGAACGAAGTAGATACCGTCCTCAAGGTATTCAGGATTGATACTGAAATGCAGCTTGTGATCATCGTTCGGGAAAAACGCAAATTTCAAGTCCGCGAACACAAGCCCTATATCATCGTCAGTGATTTCAGATATGTCCTTGCCTTTTGATTCGGGCCTCAGCTTGTAGCCGATAAGACTTGCGTCCGTCATGAGATATTCACCGCCGTACATCAGCTCAACTGCCGCAGGGACAGGCGAAGATGCTCCGTCGACTTTCTGCTTAATGAAATCCTCAAGGTCAAGGCCGTCAGCTTTCAC
>JAFTBA010000010.1 GCA_017458545.1 Synergistaceae bacterium
CTCATTCAGACATCGCACCTCAACGCTAAAGGAGTAATCAAATTGTTCTCATCACCCGTTAATGCAAACGTCCGTCAAAATGTCTTCACTGTCGCAGCAAATTTAGCCACAGGATTTCTCAGGCAGCTATGAAACGTATCAGCCTCATTACCCCTCCTGACACTCAGGCCATGAAAAAAGCTAAAGAGATTCAGGACAGCCTCGTTAAACCTTCAGGGAGTCTCGGAGAACTCGAAGAAATCACAATCAAGTTCGCCGGCATAACAGGACAGCCCCGTAACGTCATAGGCAAAAAAGTAATATGCCTTTTCGGTTCGGATCATAATATTTATGACGAGGGTGTATGTTCATCGCCTCAGGATTTCACGCGAAGACTGATGGAAGTTTACGCAGTGAGTCGGAACGGGGCGATAAATATTTTGGCACGTCAGGCAAAAGCTGAGTTAAAGGTTTACAATCTGGGCGTTAAAAATCTTAACGCTCACCCCAATATCATTACCCGAAAATTTTTACCGAACGGCACAGCTGATTTCCTTCACGGACGCGCAATGAGCATTGAAACCGTTAAGGAAGTTATAACGTTCGGAATTGATACCGTCAGAGACCTCAAAGCCGAAGGATTTTCCCTCATAGGTACGGGCGAAGTCGGAATGGCTAATACTTCACCTGCCTGTGCGTGCATAATGGCTGCGTTGAAGTCGAATGATGACTCGCTTGTCGGAAGAGGTGCAGGACTCGATGATGAGTCGTTCTCCCGAAAAAAGAGAGTCATAACTGAGGCTCTGAGGTTTCACGCTGAAAGTTTTTCCGATTCTGATCCCGTTAAAATTCTTTCGTGCGTAGGAGGACTCGATATTGCTGCTATGACAGGAGTGTTTTTAGGGGGGGCAGTGTATCATGTACCTGTTGTTGTTGACGGAGTGATTTCGATTGCTGCGGCGTTAATGGCGTATATGATTGAGCCGTTGACGAAGGAATATATGTTTGCTTCCCACGAATCTGCCGAACCTTCTTACCTCAAAGCTGCTGAGTACATGAAACTTACAGCACCGTTAAAATTATCAATGAGACTCGGTGAGGGTACAGGCTGTGCGATAATGATGCAGATAATTGATGACTCACTCGCTATAATTAACGGTATGGGAGCAATAAGCTCACTAATGTGAAAGGAGTTTTTATTCAGTATGGAAATTTTAGTTGTTGACTGCCAGTATGATTTTATTGACGGTACATTGGCCTGCGGTCATTCTGAGGAGGCCGTCAAAAACATAATCGCCTTCATCAACGCTAACCCGTCAGCAAAAATCTACTACTCTGCCGACAATCACAGTATCAGACACTGCAGTTACATTCCCAACGGCGGAACATGGCCCGTACATTGTCAGGCAGGTACTCACGGCGCTGAACTTCACGAGTCATTCTTCAGCGACATCATCAGCCCTTCACAGCGTCCCAACGACTCGACA
This sequence comes from Synergistaceae bacterium, assembly GCA_017458545.1. Taxonomy (GTDB): domain Bacteria; phylum Synergistota; class Synergistia; order Synergistales; family Aminobacteriaceae; genus JAFUXM01. Next base: position 1,467 of record JAFTBA010000010.1, read on the forward strand.
ATCTACTACAAGGGTGAGAATGATTCCGTCGAAGAGTATTCAGCGTTCGAGGCAAAGAACAAGGCAGGTAAAAAACTCTGCGATGTTCTCGGCGATGAAGTTACCGTTACGGGAATAGCGACTGAGTTTTGCGTCAGGGAAAGCGTACTTGCACTGCTTAATTCAGGGCGCAAAGTTACGGTTAAGGCCGACATGCTCGGATGGGTGGACGAATCCAATCACAAAAAAACACTCAGTGAACTCACAGAGAAGGGGGCTATAATCGCTTGATTAACACCGTAATATTTGACATAGGCAATGTGCTTATTGATTTCGACTGGGAAGGCTGTATGAGGAGATTGTTTCCCGGACGGGAGGAATTAATCGACGAATTAGACGAAGCAGTATGGGGTAACAGACGTTGGGACAGGTTAGATGCAGGTGATGACCCTGAAGAAGTTTTCGCCTCGATAATCGCTCATGCTCCTCACCGTGAACACGAACTCCGTAAAGTTTTTGCGAATGTCGGCGATACTCTCAGGAAACGCAAAGAGACACCCACATGGATTAACGGTCTC
>JAFTBA010000011.1 GCA_017458545.1 Synergistaceae bacterium
CGCGCAGGTAATGCGCTCGGAGTTGACGTTAATCAGGTACTTAATGACGCGGTAAGCGCATATTTCCGCAAACTCGTTACCGACGGCAAAATACCTATGGACGAAGCCTACACCTCATTGAGCAGTAATGACAATGAGACTGATTACTCCCTCGAAGAAACTCAGGGCATTCGCAGCTCAAAAAAATACGGCCTCACACTCAAAGAACGTTCAGCGTTAGGCAAAACTCAGCTCAAAAACGCTGACAAAGCCGAAAACGGAGACCCTAAAGCCCAGAATGTTATGGGAACTTATTACGAGAGCGGCAACGGCCTCGAAAAAGATTACATGAAGGCCATTTACTGGTACACCAAATCAGCAGATCAGGGCAACTCAAACGCTCAGTATCACCTCGCCGTTCTCTACAACAAAGTAGAGGATAACCCACTGAAATCTTATTACTGGTTCGAGGTCGCAAGACTCTGCGGTTTCAATATAACTTCACTTCATCAGGATTATATGCTGAGACTTACTGAGAGGCTTTCGGCACGTCAGATTAAACTCGCTCAGGACGAAGCACTCAAAAAATATAACGAGCTTCAGAAAGGACGTTAAATTTTCACAATGAACATTATGATAATCGGCGGCGGCGGACGCGAACACGTTATCACTAAACTCATAGCACGTAATCAAAACGTCAGCAAAATTTACGCTCTTCCAGGCAACGGAGGTATCTCCAAATTCGCCGAATGCGTCAAAATTTCTGCTGAAGACATCGACACTATCACCTCATTCGCTAAAACTCATGAGATTGATTTCGCAGTTGTTGCGCCCGATGACCCTTTAGCACTCGGAGCTGTTGACAGACTTGAGGCTGAGGGCGTTAAGTGTTTCGGACCGTCAAAAAATGCTGCACTCATTGAGGGAAGCAAGGTATTCGCTAAGGAACTCATGACGAAATACAACATTCCCACAGCAAAATACGAAGTTTTCACAGAACTCGATAAGGCGTTATCGTATGCAGCTCTTTCGGACTGCCCCATAGTGATTAAGGCTGACGGCCTCGCTAAGGGCAAAGGCGTAACTGTTGCAGAAAATTTTCAGCAGGCTAGGGAAGCAATAATGTCCTGCATGAAGGATAAAGCATTCGGTCACAGCGGTGAAAGAATATTAATCGAGGAGTGTTTGACCGGGAAAGAAGTAACAGTGTTAGCGTTTACTGACGGCAAAACGATTGTTCCTATGGTCTCGTCAATGGATCACAAACGCGCTTATGACGGCAACAAAGGCCCTAACACAGGCGGAATGGGTGTAATTGCTCCTAACCCGTATTACACTCAGACGATTGCCGATGAATGTATGAGGACTATATTTTTGCCGACAGTAGAGGCAATGAAGAAGGAAGGCCGAATGTTTAAGGGTTGTTTGTATTTCGGGTTAATGCTGACTGACAAAGGCCCAAAAGTTATCGAATATAACTGCCGTTTCGGAGACCCTGAAGCTGAAGCTGTACTGCCGTTAATGGAGAGCGATTTGCTCGATGTGATGATTGCCGTTAGGGATGAGAGACTCGCTGATGTTCCAGTTAAGTTTAAGGAGAAGGCATCATGCTGCGTTGTTTGCGCGTCATCGGGCTATCCGGGAACGTATCTGACAGGTTATCCGATTGATTTCGGGAACGCTGAGGAGATTGAAGGTGTTGATGTTTTCCACGCAGGGACTAAGAATGAGGAAGGGAAGTATTACACTTCTGGCGGCAGAGTATTGGCGGTTAATGCTGTGAGCAGTGATTTGGAGTCAGCACGCGAAAAAGCGTATGAGGCTGTGAAGTGCATAAATTTTGAAGGTATGCGTTACAGGACTGATATAGGCAGTCTATGAGTTAATGCTTCAGAATAACAAACACAGCCGGTGATTTGCCGGACCATGTAAGAGCATGTTACCGGCTGTTAAGTAATTTTGAGAGTGTTACGGTAATTTTCACGCACTGTTTTTATGCTGATGAGTTTATTGCCGCGCCTCACGTACCAAAAATCAAAACCGTTTATGCGCTTTGCCTTGAGATTTTTTGCGAGTGCCGCGCAGGTATGCATGTCAATAATTTTTCCCTGATACAGTAATTTTCCGTCCGATTGCAGCTCAGCATATTCTTTCCCGTCAGCAAGCAAAAACTTTTCACCTTCAACAAAATAACCTGCCTCAATCATTTCGGCCATGCTCACGCGCAGAGGCTTAACATCAAATTCAGCACGTGCAATCTCTGAGTCCTCGAAGGTAATATTTTCGAGACGTTCGGCACCGTAATCACAGTAAATTTTTTCGCGCTCAATCATTATGTATTTACGGCCTAGTTTTTTTGCTGCTGCTGCGGTCGTCATTGTTCCTGCGAAAGGATCAAGAACTGTATCACCGATGTTTGATGAGATTGCGATTATACGTTCTAACATTGCGAGGGGCTTTTGGGTTGAATGGAGTTTATGACCGTTTGAGTCTTTGAGGCGTTCGTTACCCGAACACACTGGGAAACGCCAGACCGAACCCATCTGATGACCCTGCGACTCGGAATTGAGAGCCTTAGCTGTCTTATAATGAAACGTGAATTTTGCGCGTTTGTTTTTGACCGCCCAAATCAGAGTCTCATGACTGTTATTGAGACGAGTACCCATGAAGTTAGGAGTCGGATTAGTCTTGTGCCAGATGATGTCGTTGATTAACCAGTAACCGAGCCGCTGCATTAACGAACCTATTGTGTATATGCACTGCATTGAACCTATTACCCAGATTGAGCCGGAGGGCTTGAGGATTCTGCGGCATTCCGTGAGCCATTGAAGCGTAAATGATTCGTAATCACTTAGCGAGGAAAATTTATCCCATGAGTCGTTGCAGCCTTGAAATTCTGTTCCTTCGGTGCGCTGAAGGACTCCTTCAGTACGCATCCAATAAGGAGGGTCTGCAAATATAAGGTCGATTGATTCATAGGGGAGTTTCGGCAACTCGGTCAATGAGTCTGCGTTTATGATTATGTTATTCATTCTGCATACCTCTTCATTAAAATTTGCACTGATATAATTATCTCATGATGAAAAAGTACGAAGATTTTGCGAACGAACTTAACGACAAAATAAAGTCTGACAACGAATTTTACTATGAACTGTTAATCACGGACATTGAGAATCCCAGAAGGTACACAGGGATATTTAGAGCAAGTAACGCCAAGACAAAATTAATCCAGAATGTTACGCAGAGCAGAGAGATTAAATTCGGTGACTTCATGGAAGATATTATTACTTGGTATATCGCTGAGATGGGGTATGTAAACTTGGACAAGAAAATTTCTGATGACCTTGAAGCTGATCAGTTATTTGAAAAATACAACAGTATTTATTTGATTGAGCAGAAGATACGCGATGACCATGACAGTACGAAAAAGCGCGGACAATATGATAATTTCAGCAAAAAGTATAGACTACTCAGAGATAAATATCCTGAACGGAAAATTATTGCTGTTATGTGGTTCATTGATGACGGTCTGAAAAAAAACAGAAAATATTATTATCAGAGAGCAGAGGCGGAGGAGTTAAATGGTGTAGATATTCATGTCTTATACGGAGGCGAATTATTCACAGAAATTTTTGAACGACTTGACGTGTGGAGAGAAATATGTGAGCATTTAGCACGTAACAAAAGTGAACGCAGTAATGAAGTTCTTACGGTTCCTGATTTTGCTACAAGCCCCGAAATTCAAAAAGCATTAAGCAGACTTAAAGAAGAACGTAATAAACTCTACAAAAAATTCTTCTCTTCAAAACCTGAATATGTGCAGCTTAGAGCAGAGTTGTTCCGATTGCCTACAGACTAAAAATTTCCGAACGAACTTGATGAAGATTAATATTGTTTCTTTTGCTCATTGAGTTGAGAAAAAATATGCAGCAGAAATTTTGCAAAAACCAATAGAGCAACTCAGACGTATAGGATTCAGAATTAAAAATGCCTGAACTTTATGCTGTCCCTTTTTTCATGAGGCGTAATATAATTTAACATACAGAATATATCGCAAAAATTATTTTTAAGGAGTCAAGAAAAATTTTATGTGCAACTCTCTATCCTCACAGCATGATGAACAGAAAAATTTTATTGATACCATAAAGCAGTTAGGCAACAGCTCAATACTTATACGCCCTAATGATAACGCACGGCCTGAAGCGGTTTACATTTCACCTGAATACATCAGCATGATGGAAGATACTCAGGAAAATGCTTCGCGTTTCACCGAAAACGTTTACCCTGAGGATATGCCCCTCGTCCAATACATGCTCGATCACCATGAAGCCCCGGATAAATCTATGAGAATACAAATCCGAAAAGTTACAGCAAAAAATAATATCATCTGGTGCAGTGCTCATTACTCATTCATTAACGTTGCAGGTGAAAATTACATATATATCACTTTCTCGGATATAACACTCTTCAAAAATTACGAGGAGAAAATCAGAACAAGTTACGACTCCATAGGCCAGAATTTTTATCATCAGGACAAATTCACTCTCGGTATGTTCAGAGCTGATATTACTCTCGATGCTCTCGAAGAAGTAAGAGGCAAAGATTTATTCGATACTGACAAAGAACATACTTCATTCTCCGAAATGCTCAAGGCAAGAGCTAAACACTATATCAATTTCATCGAACGCAAAAAACTCATTGATACTTTCAACATAGATACACTCCTCGACGCTTACATCAAAGGCAAAATAGGTATACGTCAGGTACTCCTTTCACGCCGTGCTAACGGAAGTATATGTTACGTTGAATTTTCAGCAATGATGACCCGTAACCCCTTCAACGGCCATGTCGTAGCCTTCATCACTGAACGCGAATGCAACAACTCAAAAGTTTATCAGACCATTGTCGACAAAATATTAGCCCGTCAGTTCGAGATGATTGCTTACATGGCCGTAGGTCGCTACCACATAACAGTAAGCGATGATACACGCGAAGGAAGTATTCTCCCTAAATATCCTCATGAGACTTTCAACGCTTATATTCATGATGAGATTGTCCCTCTGCTTCACGGTACTGACGAACAGATACGCGAAATGGCTCACTCATTAGCACCTGATTCGATTGCTTTCGGTACTCAGAAAAATTCTCTCTATGAGGTCAACATAGTCTGCGAAATTGACGGAAAGATTTTCCATAAACAGTTCAATTTTTACGCTGTTAATCCCGGATTTTACATCATTCTGGTGTCCGACACTACGAGGCTTCATAAGGAGCAGCAGGAACGTTCAGAACAGCTCGAAGAAGCGTTAGAACTCGCTAAAGCCGCAATGCAGCAGGCAAGACGCGCTAATTCCGCTAAAAGTGAGTTCCTCGCTAACATGTCCCATGAGATTCGCACACCCATTAATGCAGTACTGGGCATGAACGAAATGATTATCCGTGAAAGCACCAGCGACAGAATTACTACTTACGCCCGTAACGTTGAGAGCGCAGGCAAAAATTTACTCTCAATCATTAATGACATACTCGACTTCTCGAAAATTGAAGCAGGTAAAATGGAAATTGCAGAGAGCGATTACAAGTTGAGTTCAGTGCTTAATGACGTTACCAACATGATAGTCTTCAAGGCAAGGCAGAAGGATTTAGCTTTTACAGTTAATGTCGATGAGGAATTACCTGATGTGCTTTACGGCGATGAAGTCAGAGTCAGGCAGGTTGTAACAAACGTACTCAACAATGCCGTCAAATATACTCATGAGGGAAGCGTATCACTAAGTGTTTCTGGCGGAAAAACTTACAGTGAGGACGGTACTGAAACGATTAACTTAGTGTTCAAAATAAGCGATACAGGTATAGGCATTAAGGAGGAGGATTTGCCTAAGCTGTTCAAACAGTTTGAACGCATAGATTTAGTGCAGAATAATACTGTTGAAGGTACCGGATTAGGACTGTCGATAACAAGAAACCTCCTTCACCTGATGAACGGCCGTATTGAAGTCGAAAGCGAATACGGTAAAGGCTCAACGTTCATCATCTACTTACCGCAGCGTATAGTCTCTGAAGAACCTATAGGGAATTTCCACGACAAATTTAACCGTTATGTACACACTATGAGGGCATATCAGGAGTCGTTCAAAGCACCTGAAGCAAATTTGCTTGTTGTTGACGATACCGATATGAATTTGACGGTGATTGAAGGTTTACTCAGCAAGACTGATATTAACCTTGCAACTGCCTCAAGCGGTAAGGAAGCCCTAATGATGACGCGCGAACACAAATATGACCTTATCCTCATGGATCAGCGTATGCCCATAATGGACGGTACTCAGGCAATGAAGAGCATACGCGCTCAGTCGGAAGGATTGAATCATGATACTCCGATAATCTGTCTTACTGCTGACGCTGTGAGCGGTGCCAGGAACAAATATCTTGCCGAAGGTTTCACCGATTACCTGTCGAAACCTGTTGAGGGTTCGAGCCTTGAAGCAGCGTTAATAAAATATCTTCCTTCCGAAAAAATAATACTTCAGGAAGAATCAGAGTCATCACAAGAAGAATCACATGAGCGTTCCGAACTTGAAGAGTTTTACGCTAAGACTGAGGGATTGAGTTACGCTGAGGCGATAAAGAACTGCGCGACTGAGGCTATATTAACGAAGACGCTTCAGCAGTTCTGGAACTCAATCGAAAATAATCTCAGTGATATTGAGTCGTTCTGGCGCAGCAATGACATAAAGAATTACACGATAAAGGTACATGCGTTGAAGAGTTCAGCGAGGTTAATAGGTGCTATGGAGCTGTCTAAACAGGCTGCTTATCTTGAGGAGTGCGGTAACAACAATGATACCGCTAGCATTGGAGATTTCACGCCTGATTTGCTTGCGAATTACAGGAACTGCAGGGATAAACTTGCGGTGCGTTACGCAAGGGATGAGGACAGGGAAGAGATTTCTGTTGAGAGACTGCACGAGGCATACGGAGCGATAAAGGAATTTGCAGAGATGTTCGACAGTGATTCGATAGACGGGATAATGGAAATGCTGAGGAATTACAAAATCCCTGACAACGAGTCCGAACGTTTCAACAAGATAGCAATGTGTGCTGATGCTGCCGATTGGGGCGGTCTCGAAGAAGCACTTAAAGACTAGGGTATAGGGGTTAGGGTGCAGGGATTAGGGGTTAAAACAACAAGGAAAGGATTTTTTAGAGATGAAAAACAAAATACTTTACATAAGCGACAGGCCGTCAATGGGTGCAGATATGCTGATTAAGACGTTAGGAGATTCGTTTGAAATATTATGGGCGCGTTCGGGCGATGAAATTAAACATGTACCGCCTATAGTGATAGTGAATCTTTCTGGACTTGTCAATTCCGGGAAGGTTAAGGAATTTTTGGGAACGAAAGTATTTTTGCTGGGCAGTCAGGCTGAAATTAACGCTTCCGACATTAAAGGTGCTGAAGGAATCGCAAAGCCTTTCAACGCAGGAGAGGTTAGGGAAAAATTATCGGCAGTCTCAGAGAATAACGGCGAAGTTCAGCATACTATACTGTTGGTTGACGATGATGCCGTAATGGTTAGGACGTTAAGGGAAGGACTGAGCAGCAGCTACAAAGTACTGCCCGCAAATTCCGGAGCTAATGCCCTGAAAATACTTTCGAGGGCTAAACCTGATCTGATACTGCTGGATTACGAAATGCCCGAAATGAACGGTCCGCAGGTGCTTGAGGCTTTGAGGGGTAATCCTGAAACGGCTAAGATACCCGTAATGTTTCTGACGGCCAAGAGCGATGAGGAGAGTCTGATGGAGATTGAGAAACTGAAACCTCAGGGGCATATGGTTAAAACATTACCGCTCAGGGAAATTAAAGGAATGATACAGGGGTTTTTTAACGGGAAATAGGGAACAAGCCTTGCATAAACAGTGGAATTAAATTTAACTATAAACAGGAGTTTTTTTCATGAGCGTTTACGACAATATAAAACACGATATTGCTCAGGAATATTACATCAATAACTATTCTAATGACGGTCAGAGATTCATAGCATGGTATCTCAGGAACATTCACAACCTTGACCCTATAGAGGCGAAAGCATGTATCACTGATGGTGCCGGTGATAAACAGATTGATGCTGTTTACGTCAATAATGAGGATGAGACAGTGTACATAATTCAGGGAAAGTTTACGCAGAAAGCCAAACTTGACGCTAAACCTCTCATGGAAATTCAATCCTCATGGATACAAATAAAGAATCTCCCAACTCTTCAGGAAAATGCTAATGAGAAGCTCGCATATAAAGTCAGTGAAATATCTTCAGCACTTGATGACGGGTATGATATACATTTTGAGCTTATTCTGACATCAGAACTGACCGAAGCAGCTTTGAAAGATGTTACACTGTTTAGCCAAGAGCTTGCAGACTGTGAAAATATTGACGCAAGCCTTGAAATAGTTGATATTCAATCACTTGAGAGAAAATACAATGATGCTCTTAATGTGGCTGGAACGGGTATAACTTATGATTTCAGCCTTGAGCCTGAAAGATTTATGCAAGTTGAAGTGAACGGAAAGAAAGCTGTTATTGCCGTTATATCTATTCAAGACTGTATTTACATTCCGGGCATTAAGGACGGCTCATTGTTCCGAAAGAATGTCCGCCAGTCATTAGGCAAGAGCGTAAAAGTCAACAAGGAAATAGCTACATCATTGAAGAAAAATCCAGGGGACTTCTTTTTCCTCCACAATGGGATAACAGCTATATGCTCATCGATTGATATTCACGATAACATAATGACTGTAAAGAATTTAAGCGTTGTTAACGGTTGTCAGTCTCTCACAACAATATACAATAACAGTGAAGCGGTGAGTAAGTCTGAGGAAGGATATATAATCTTCAGGATTTATGAGATTGCTGACGGTGAACTTATAGATACTATAAGCACGTCAACAAACTCACAGAACGGAGTTAAACCCAGAGATTTACGGAGCAACGATAAATATGTTCTTACCATGAAGAAATCATTTGAACAGTGTTATCCTGATGGCAGCCTCATCACTAAACGAGGAGAAAAACCGCAAGACGGAAGTAATAACCTTCATGTTGTGGAACTGTCTACACTGGGAAAAATGCTGGTCTCATGGCATGTACAGAGGCCTATGGAAACTCATTTGGAGTCAGAAATTTTCAGCAGTCATTTTAACCTTCTGTTTCACCGCAAATATCCTCCTGAAAACATACAGGCACTCAATGAGATCTATACAGCAGTATTCGAGAAATGGAGTCCGAAAAGTAATAACCCTCTGAATCTTAACGAAGCACTCGTCAAGCTGAAATCATATGCAGCATACTGGCATTTTTTCGCGGTCTCTCTGATTCTCTGCGAAATAAATAATGCAAAACTTGACACGATTCCTTCACCTTATACTGCTTTGAAGCTCATGAAGGACGGCGGTATATTCGATGACGTTATTAGTCTTGCCGGTTACTGCACTAATGATGCCTTCAGGGATTCAATGCTTACAGAGCAGATGGAGGGAAAAACGTTCAACCCTTCCAACTGGGCGAAGTCAAAAAAATCAATTATATTTCTTCGCTCTGTTGTAGGAAAGCGTCTGAGTCCCTCAAGTCCTGAAGAGCGGAAATATATTGACAGCCTCAGGGAGAAGCTGAAGATGTCTGAGAAAGATTTTGAGCCTAAATGGACAGCAGATTAGTATGTCAACAGAAATCGGAATCATTCTCGTAATTCTCACTGTCAATACCGCAAGAATCCTCACAGGCCGAAAAGTTCATTCGACCTCCGATTTTCTCACGAGGGGTGGCCGGGCATAGTCATGGCTCACAACGGGTGCATTAACCGAAAAATCAAGCAGTATTCTCTGCGCTACAGGCACATTCATTAGCGTACTAGCTCAGGAACTGCATGTATAGGTTTTATTCCTGCGCTTTACCCCTCAATAACTCCTCTCACAGTGATATTCATTCGGAAAGTAACGGGGCAGCTTTTTTATTTTACGGTTTTAATTTTGCATGGCCGACTCAAATTTATTTGTCTTGATTTTTTTGACGTGCTGATTGATTCTCTGCTGTCAAAAATACAAAAATCAATAACACATTTAATATACATACCCTGAATCTTTGCAATGA
>JAFTBA010000078.1 GCA_017458545.1 Synergistaceae bacterium
CACTGCGAACAAAACAGTTTTAGGAATCTCAACGTCAGTACCTGTTGAACGGCTTATTCCGAATATGAACGCTACAGCCATTCCGAAACTGAGTACGCTCATTAAGAGTCCGCGCCTCCTGATGTCCTCAGTCTTACGGATTTCAGCGTCCCAGTCAACGCGCTTTCGTTTAGTTCTTGAAGGAGTCATTTCCCAGACCTCAGAGCGTGAATCACTTTGCGGAGTGTGTTGGCGATTTCGGAGGCTAATACTCCGTCAACGCCCTCGCGCGCAAGCAGTTCACCCGCCAGCCCGTGAACCGATGTTCCTAGAACGGCAGCGTCAAAAGCCTCAAGCCCTCCTGCAAGGAACGCACCTATGCACCCTGAAAGCACATCGCCTGAACCCGGCACAGAGAGTTCAGGGCCTCCGTAAGGGATCTCGGCGAATTTTTCGCCTGAAGCTACGAGAGTGTGATGACCTTTCAGAACAACACAGCCCCATCGCTCAGAGAGTTCACGGACTGCTCCCGGTCTGTCAGCTCTGACTTCTGCAGGAGTGATTCCGAGCAACCTTCCTGCTTCGCCCTCATGAGGAGTCAAGACTGAGTCGGTACGGGGTTTAAGATTGTCCTTAGAGGCTGCCAGGGCATTGAGTCCGTCACCGTCAACAAGAATTTTCTCAGGCCATTCGCGCCACATTCTTGACGTGAAAATTTCTGCTGCAACACTTCTGTCGAGGCCGGGCCCTATGACAAGAGCGTCAATATTTTTCTGTGCTAACGCCAGTTCCTTCCACCTGAATGTGTCATCGTCAAAACAGTAAATCACTTCAGGGAGTCTTGAAGCGCAAACCTCACATATTCTCTGGAGCGACAACAGGGTTACTACACCTGCACCGCTCCTTAAAGCACCCAATGCGCTCAGAGCAGGAGCACCGGGGTAACGCACAGATCCTCCTGCAATGAGTAATCTTCCTCTGAAGCCCTTGTGCATGTCATCGGGGCGCGGAGGAAGCAAACGTTTAAGTTCTTCGGCTTTCATTATGCTAAATTCTCACCATCTGAGGAGGTTCTTTACCTGCGAAGACAGCCTCAATGTTACGTATAACCATTAAGCCCATTTCGCGCCTTGTACCGAAAGTTGCAGTGCCTATGTGAGGGAGTAATACAACGTTCTGAAGAGTCTTGAGCGCGGGTTCAACATCGGGTTCATTCTCGTAAACATCGAGTCCTGCACCTGCGATTACATGCCTTGAGAGGGCATCGGCGAGAGCTTTTTCGTCAACAACAGGGCCTCTGGAAGTGTTAATGAGTATACCGTCAGGTTTCATTTTAGCGAGTTCTCTTGCGCCGATTAAATGCCTTGTTGAATCGGTTAACGGTAAATGAAGGCTGACGAAATCCGAACGCTCTAAGAGTTCTTCGAGTCCTACTCTCTGAGCGCCTACAGCCTCAAGATGAAGTGATGCTCTTCTGCTGTAATAGAGTACTTTCATGTTGAAACCTCTAGCAGCTTTGATACCGAAGTTAGTACCTATACGACCTGCACCTATAACACCGACAGTACGTCCCGTTATATCGTAACCGAGCATATATTTCGGACCCCACATGAACGAGCCTGTACGTACAATGTTGTCGCACTCAATGACTCTTCTTGCGCACGCGAACATGAGAGTGAACGCAGTATCAGCAGTAGCATCATTGAGAACGTCAGGGGTGTTAGTAACGTAAATACCTTTTTCGTTAGCAGCTTTAACGTCAATGTTATTGAAGCCTACGCCGTAATTGCAGATGACTTTGAGGTCTGGGCCTGCCTGAGCGATTAAGTCAGCGTTAATGGGGTCATTGAGCATGGTGATAACGGCGGCGTAATTTTTGACGGCGTTAACGAGTTCGTCATGGGTAGCAGGTCTTTCTTCAGGGTTCACGTCATACTCGCAGATATTGCCGAGAGTTTTCATTACGTAAGTAGGGAGTGTGCGCGTAACATATACTTTTTTGTTCATGGTTAATTACTCCTCTATTGTTATGGATTTAATGATGATGTCTTTAACGGGTTTGTCCTGCCTGTTAGTTTTAGTGTGACCGATTTCCTCAACGACATTCATACCTTCGATGACGTGTCCGAAAATAGCGTGATGGCCGTCGAGCCAAGGGGTAGGCACTAGAGTGATGAAGAACTGTGAACCTCCTGTGTTAGGTCCTGCGTTAGCCATTGAGAGGATGCCTGGAGCGTTATGTTTGAGTCCTTCGCCGAACTCATCGGGGATAACGTAACCGGGGCCGCCTCTGCCAGTACCTGTAGGGTCTCCGCCCTGTATCATGAAGTTGTCGATGACTCTGTGGAAGATAACGCCGTCATAGAAATTTTTTTGAGCTAACGAAATGAAATTGTCAACCGTATTAGGGGCGAGATCGGAATACAATTCGATTTTGAAATCGCCCATTGAGGTTTCGAACTTAGCGATGGGACGTTTAACGGGTTCGTCAGCGAAAGCAGGTGAGCAGACGAAAGCGAGAGCGAGAATTTTGCAAATGAACTTATACATGGTTAAACAAAAATTCCTCCTTTAATTTTTGAATGCCTGACTATAATATCACTATCTACAAATTAACAATCATCATTACACATAACAATATTTTTTTCATTACCGTTATTCCTATCCGAAAAATTTTCTTATTGCCTCATGTATCTTAACGCTTGCACTACCGTCACCGAACGGCCTTGTATTTTTCCCTATAACCTTCCTCAAATACTCAGGCTCATTCATCACTCTCAAAGCCTCATTCTTTATGTTCTCCCGTTCAGTTCCTACGAGAATACAAGTTCCTTCGCTTATAGCCTCAGGTCTTTCTGAAACGCTCCTCATGATTAGCACGGGCTTGTC
>JAFTBA010000079.1 GCA_017458545.1 Synergistaceae bacterium
CAACAGCAATGACCGCGAAACTACACTGACTAACATTAAGGCTCACAGGGGGATATGTTTGGCACCTGGATTTCTGAACGACCATAACGGCGAATTTGCTTGGACGCTTTTTGACTGCCCCGAACGAATCAGCTGTGTATTGTGTACTCATTCGGGCGATAAGAGAGAGAGCGTTAAGGATTTCGTGAAGCTGTTGCAGGAAATTTACAGGAACAACCCGGAGTTCATGGCCTGAAGCGTACCACGCTCCGGGAAACGTTGCGAGTTACTTTTTACTTTTTGCTGAGCATCATGCCAAGTTCTTTCTTAATGTTTACGTTATTTGAAGGAATCTTTTGTGATGACTGCCACACAATAATTTTCCCCCAACTTCTCGCGAATTTCTTGAACACAGTTATCGCCAGGCATTATGGCAAGAATAACGTTGCCGCTCGTATCTGAAACTTCTAGGGTTTCCCCTTCTTTAGTGTACTTTATACGGCCATAATAATAGCCCGTCTCATATTCTTCCGGTTTGAGGTTGGTAATGTTGAACCTAACTATTTTACGAAATCCTTGCTGCCACGTAGAAGTTTTTGCTTCAGCGTCCAGTACCATACCGTTAAACCCAAAATCTATCTCTGCTCTGTCTTTGGGAAAATCATCTTTCATGTCGTGCATGATAGAATCTCTTTCTATCATGTTGACATAATTGCCATCGATTTTCTCGAATACGAAAAACGGACACTTATTCCCGATCTTTTCGTAGGCTGATACTGTATATCCCGTCAATACGCCGAAGTTGCTCGCATCACAAACCTTGTAGTGGCCTATATCGTCCTCGAAGTATACTGTGTATCTGCCCGGCCTCAGAACCGCTTTAGCGCCGACCTTTTTGTCCGTGTCCATTATTACACCGTTATAAACCCAAAATATTTTGTCTTCAGCGATCGAATAAATGCCGCAATTCCTGAAAGCTATATTTCTCTCTACGCACGCTTTGACAAAAGCTTTTTTTTCGTCATAGTCTTTGTGAGTAGTAAAATCTTCACCTCCCACTATTATATGTGTGCCAGTGTATGTGTCGATAATCATCACTCTAGGCTCGTCCGTGATATAGCCACTGTAAACCAAAGCCGCGTATATCACAGCCGCTATAATGCAAATTCCCAAAATGCCGCCCAGCCAATCCTTGAACGTGAGTTCCTCCGCTTCCGGATGTTTTTCCTTGTTGATTTCCATTTCCTTTACTTCTTCCGCCATACTTGAACCGTCCTTTCTTGAATAAAAGAGTAGCATATAACCCAAACAGACAAATCAAAAGAAACCTTGTGATATAATTAACGCAAGATAAACTAAAAGAGATAAGCTATTCAAGTTATATGCTTTCCCTTACTTGATTAGAAAGTATTATAACACAAAGAAGGTATCTTTTAGTTTATTTTTGTTTTGCGAGTGCTTTATTTTTTTACCTGACAAATCATTTTCGTTCCTTCGCTCCCTAAAATCAAATTCTGATTGGTATAGTACACAAAAATTTTCACATAATATGTATCTGCCTATGGGGATAATATTATCCTGTTGTTTTCTTTATCGATGCTGACAACTAAGCAGAGATTTCAGAAATAGAAAGAGGCAGAAGAAATCCCTCTGCCCCTTCCGAAAATGAGTCATTATCAGCCCAGTATATCCCCCAACTTTTCCTCACCGATACCGTGTTTCTCGGCGTAACCAGTCAATATCAGCGTCAATGCTCCGTCACCCGTAACGTTGCAGGCAGTTCCGAACGAGTCCTGTAATGCAAAAATCGTCAGCATCAACGCAGTACCTGTATCGTCAAACCCAAGCACACCCGTAATCAGTCCCAATGATGCCATTACAGTACCTCCGGGAACTCCGGGCGCTGCAATCGCAAAAAGTCCAAGCAATACGCTGAACAATATCATGTTGCTGACGCTGGGGTAAAAACCGTAAAGAATTTTCGACACGGCCATTACAAAAAATGTCTCAGTCATTACCGAACCGCAAAGGTGAATATTAGCAAACAGCGGTATACCGAAATTCACTAAGTCATCGCGCAGTGTAGGCTCTGATTTACGCGCGCATTCAAGTGCTACCGAAAGAGTTGCAGCACTCGACATCGTTCCGACTGCCGTCATGTATGCAGGGCCGTAATTCCTGATGATGTTGAAGGGGTTTTTACCGGAATACACTCCCCCTATGAAATAGAGCAGTGCAAGCCAAATGTAATGCCCTATCATAACCATTATGATTACCATTACAAAGACAGGGAACTGTTTTGTGATTGAGCCCTCGTAAGCAAGAGTGCAGAACGTTGTACCTATCAGCCACGGCAGAACAGGTATCATGAATCTTGTAACCAGGCTGAGAACAATCTGATGGAACTCCTCGAGAAGATTGATGACCTGTCTGCTTCTGTTCCATGCTGCTGCGAGGCCGACCATTATGGCGAAGAGTAATGCCGACATTACGGGCATAATCTGTGGGATTGAGAGTGCGAACAGGACTTTAGGGAGAGCTTTAAGTCCCTCAACTTCCGAAACTATGTTCATGAACGGAAGTATCGAGTAACCTGCCGCTGTAGCAGCTAACGCAGCACCTATTGATGATGAGTATGCCAGAATGAGAGCGAGTATTAACATTCTTGAGGCGTTCTGACCGAGACGGGTGATTGAAGGAGCGACGAAGCCTAGTATGATGATTGGGACACAGAAGTTGACGAACTGACTCGATATGTGGCGGATCGTAACAACTATGTGCATCAGGGCGGTGCTTAACATATTACCTTCCGTTGCTGAGATAATGAGTCCTGCGGCTGTACCTAACGCAAGAGCTATTACCAGTTTGAACGGAAGCGAACTTGTGAAACCTTTACTGCTCATAATGATATTAACCTCCTGAGAAAATGATTTGGTGATGATACAGAGAGTTTACACCATCAGGCAAGTTTAATGTACATTCAACAGTGAACAGCAACAAAAAAACCCGTCTCTCAACGGGTTCATCTCTTGAACTTCCAGCTCCACCACCAGGACTCGAACCTGGAACCTAATGATTAACAGTCATCCGCGCTGCCGATTGCGCTATGGTGGAACGCAACAGAAAGAATTTTAACCCTTACCCCCTGTTTTTGTCAACACTCTATAATCATTCAGGTTTTTGCGTATAATTAACTGCATGATTTCAAAAGGAGGTTTTCAACATATGAGGCGCAGAATTATTACCGGCATCATCATAATCACGACGTTGATTTTCGCCGGAATAGCTCATTCGGATTTCGGGAGTTTCTCGGGGAATTCCGATTACAGCAGTTCACATTCTTCATCAGGCTCATCGTCATCAGGCTGGGGCGGTTCATCAGGTTCATCACTGTCGGACACATTCGGTTCAGGTTCAGTAAGACGGCACAGAAACAGCGAGGGCATTAATCCTGGAATAATCGCAGGCGTAAGATCCCCTTCAAGTTCAAAAAACAGCAGCGGTTTAGACGATGAAGACTTCGAGGAATGCGGAGGAATCGCATTCGTATTGCTGGTGTTCTTCGTGTTCTGGTTCGTCATTCACCGTAACTCAAAGAAGAAACGCAACATCATAAACATTCCCGATAATGTCAGGATATTAAGACCTATGAACGAATACTTAGAGCTTGACCCTGAGTTTGACGAGGAGAGAATAAAGACGTTAATGTCAAACCTGTACGTTCAAATGCAGGAGACTTGGCAGAAAAAAGACATATCAAGTTTAAGACCGTACATGACCGACAAATTCTTCTCACAGATGGATGGTCAGCTAGATCAGTTCAGGAAAATGGGAAGGACTGATTACACTGAGAGAATTGCTGTGTTAAACACAGGGCTTGTAGGCTGGAGACAGTCGGCAGGAAATGATTATGTTACCGTGAGTCTGTCGTCAAGAATCGTATCGTATGTTCTTGATGACAGGACTGGTGAATTGATTTCGGGCGACAGGAAACGCGTGAAGTTCATGGAGTATGAAATTGAGCTTTGCAGGAAATCAGGGACTATTACCTCGCCTGAGAGTGAGGGCGTGAGGGCTGAGAGATGTCCTCATTGCGGTGCGCCTATTAAGCTCAATGCGTCGGCCAAGTGCGAGTACTGCGGAAGCGTGATTACTTCGGTGAATACTGAATGGGCAATCTGCGGTATGAGAGGTATTTCGCAGAGGACAGCGTGAGAAAAATATATCACGATTAAATTAATGAGCCTCCCTGTGATGAGCAGGGGGGTAATTTTTTTATGTTGAAATCGGGAAAAGATTATGAATAAAAAATAAGGAGTGTGTGCTATAATTAAATCGTGAATTAAAATTATGCACGGCAAAACAAACTCTGCCCTCCTTATTTTATGTTGCCTATTATATCATAACTAAAGCGGGGGCTGTCGTGTGTATTATTGATTTACTCCCCGTAACCACAAAAATTATTTCATTTCATCAAAGGAGTTGTTCTTTCAATGAACAGATGTCGCTCAATTTTAGGAATTGTCCTAATCCTTGTTGCAGCTGCGGTTCTCTCAGGAGGATGCGGAGGCAGCAGCAGTTCTGTAAACACCAACGACCCGTATTACGAACCGCCTAATCTCACAGAAGCACAGCTCATCGAACTCGGACAGACTCAGGTTAACCCCAGTGAATTTGATTTGCCTGAACTGCATGAAACCGAAACATCAGAAAGCAGTTTCAAGGCAGCAGCTTCAGCATCAGAGAACGCACTGGCAAGAAAAGTATGGACTGAAGCAGTCAAGTTATTTACGGAAGGCGCAAGATACACGAGAGTTACAGAACACCCTCAGTCTGACGGAACAAATATCTATATACGCCAGAGCAGATATGTCTATGTCTACAGATGGGTTACAGGTCCGTATGAAGTCGAAGATGAGAGACTAACAGTCCTTGCAAAACAGCATAAATACAGAGAGAAAGGCTGTCAGCATGGAATGTTCGGGACTGACTGCGTAGGGTTAATCTGGAATGCAGCAAATAACGCAGGTATAACCCTATGGGGAGCGCAGAGCAAAAGCAGAATAGGGCCTTCAGGTTTAACATCAGCTCCTAACTGGAAGGCGCATTTTCCTAATGCTGATGATGTTTCGGACGAAATCGGTACATTACCGCCAAAACCCGGTGATATTGTCTCGTGGTCAGGCACTTATAATCACGTAGGTATAGCCGCCAAAGTAACCGACAACAACGAGGAAAGAATAGTAATAATACACTGCACGGGCAGAACGGATAACGATTACTTGTGCAGTGAATACAAAGAAGCCGGTGAAGCAGATTCAATGCTGAATGAGGCTTATCCCGTCAACGGAGTTACGGCTCACGATTATTCTGTTACAAGCGGTATTCCTGTCTTCGGAAGAGAGAGCAGACGCTTGAGGCTTGCTTTGGATTCGACATCTGAAGAGCCTGGAAATCAGGTAACACCCATAACCCCTATAACTCCTGAAAATCCGACAACACCCGAAACTCCTACTACACCCGTGAATCCCGTACCCCCTGACAGCGGCGGAGGTACTATTTCAGCAAGCGCACTCAACGGGACATGGACAGGAACAGGCAGCGGTACAGGTTCAAGCAACGGCGTAACAGCGCAGGTTCAGACGGAACTCAGGTATATCATTTCAAACGTCAATGAAACATCAGGTGGAGCAGATATTCAGATTTACGACAGGACAACGGACAGCCAGTACGGGGTTAACATCGTAAGGGATTGGGGTGATTCTGTCCGCTTCGATATGACGAAATCGGGCGGAAATTCGTGGACATTCCATCGCTCATATTCAGACGGCGAGGATAATATAACGATAACGCTGCGGTCAGAAAACAGCGGTACTCTTCAGCTTAATGGCTCGATGTGGAATGAGGATAATCCTTCGGACAGAACAACATTCAATATAACCTGCAACATAACGAAACAGTAACTTTGTGAACAACAAACACAATCCCCCTTCCCAAAACGAAGGGGGTAATTTTTTGCGTTATGTCATGAAACTTCACTTGATGATAAAATTTCAAACACAATAAAAATTCAAGAAAGGAGTACGGAAAATCTATGCTGTTTCTCGTTCATACATGAGGAATAACAAAATGCACGGGACTGCATATTAACGTACTCATTCACAAACCCTAATATTCTTTCCCTGTATAAGCATAAATTTACGTAACTCCAAAAGAATTTCAATCAGGAGGAAAATTTATCATGTTACACGTCAATGCTATGGGCAAGTTATGCCCCGAACCCGTCATCATGACTAAAGCCGAAATCGAGAAAGGTATTTCAGAGCTCACCGTCTCGGTTGACAATGACATCGCCGTTTCAAATGTTACACGTCTCCTTCAGGGCAAAGGTTACACCGTTGAACTCACCCGTTCACCCGACTCTCAGGAACGCAAACTCACCGCTAAGAAATCATCTTCAGGTGAACCCGTAACCGCCAAGCCGCGCGATGAACTCCTCGCTATCCTCATTGCTCACGACGTTTTAGGCGGTAACGATAACGAACTCGGTGAAGTCCTCATGAAAGCGTTTCTCGGCTGTATCTCGAAACTCTCTCGCCGTCCTGCCGTCATGGCATTCATGAATGAGGGCGTTAAACTCGTTCTCCCCGAGTCTTCAGCATGTGAGTACATCAAAGAGCTTGAGAAAGCAGGTACGAAAATACTCGTCTGCGGAACATGCACTACCCATTTCAACATCACTGACAAAATTGCCGTCGGCACAATCTCAAATATGTTCGAGATTATGGAAATGGTTACGGGCGCAGATAACACTCTCATATTTTAATGCTGTACGCAGGTGTTGATATAGGCTCAACAGCCGCTAAAGCCGTTATCCTCAGTGAGGACAAATCAAAAATTATCGCCCGCCGTTTAATGCCCTCAGGCTGGAACAGCAGATTAACCGCTGACGAAATATTAGCGTGGCTTTTGTCGGAAGAACGTTCACGCGATGAACTCAGGATTACAGCAACAGGTTACGGCAGAGTCTCAGTACCTTACGCAGACAGCACTTTAACCGAAATTACCTGTCACGGTAAAGGTGCTGCGTTTCTAGGCGGTAACGACTCGACAGTCATAGACATTGGAGGTCAGGACACTAAAGTCATAATACTCAGTGCAGGAAGAGTAATTGACTTCGTCATGAATGATAAGTGTTCGGCAGGTACAGGCAAGTTCCTTGAGGTAATGGCTAACAGAATGGGATTAACGCTCCCCGAATTTTTCGCGCTCGCTGAAAATGGCAAGGCCGTTAAAATTTCCTCAATGTGTACCGTCTTCGCTGAGTCCGAAATCGTCAGCCTCATGGGTCTGGGAACTCCGCGCGAAAATATTGCAGCAGGTGCCGTAGACTCGGTAGCCGCTAAAGTCTGCACGCTCGTAAGCCGCAAAAGTCAGTCGGGAAATTATTTTTTGACGGGAGGGTTCTGCGAAGCTCCGCTTCTTGTCGAAAAATTATCTCAGGCTCTCAACTCAGAAGTTAATACATGCCCTGACGCAAGATTTGCAGGTGCTATAGGGGCAGCGTTACTCGGCAAGTAAAAACAAAATTGAAAGGGGTAAAATTATTTATGGATTACCGCGCAATGTGGGAAACTTTAGGTATGGACGTTAAAACACATGATCTTCTCTGCGAGGCTCTGCCCGGAATGTTCGGCGGAGTGTTCCTCTCGCAGGAGAACAGACCAGAAGGTATGGATTACTTTTATTCGGTCGTCGCTGAAATTCACGGCCTCAGACCTGCAGAACTCGTTGAACACAAAAAGAACGGCGGTAAAGTTGTCGGTACTTTCTGCATTCACGTTCCCGATGAGATTCCTATAGCAGCAGGCGCAATAGCTACAGGGTTATGTTCAGGCTCTCAGTTCTGGGTTCCGGGAGGCGAAAAGAAATTACCTGTTGCAACCTGTCCGCTCATTAAAGCGAGTTTAGGCGCAAGGTTTGACAGGACTTGTCCGTTCTTCAGGCTCGCTGATATGTTCGTGGGCGAAAATACCTGTGACGGTAAGAAAAAGGCTTGGGAAATTCTCGCTGAAGATGCACCCATGCACATCATGGACATTCCCCAGATGAAAAGACCCGAAGATTACGCACACTGGGAAAGCGAAGTTAAAGGTTACCTCAAACGCTGCGAGGAACTTACAGGCAACAAGGTTACACCTGCGAAACTCAGGGACGCAATCATACTGCTCAACAAAAAACGCAAAGCCCTTCAGAGGCTCGCAAGTTTCCGCAAACTCGATAACATACCCATAAGCGGCAAAGATATGCTGCTCGTTACACAGATAGCGTTTTATGATGACCCTGCCAGAATCACTGAGCAGATTCACAAGCTCTGCGATGAACTCGATGAACGCGCGAAA
Source organism: Synergistaceae bacterium (assembly GCA_017458545.1). Classification (GTDB taxonomy): domain Bacteria; phylum Synergistota; class Synergistia; order Synergistales; family Aminobacteriaceae; genus JAFUXM01. The sequence continues at coordinate 8,382 of JAFTBA010000079.1, forward strand.
AATAACGTCTCTGTTTTCGCTAAAGGCACTAAGCGTATACTGCTTACGGGTACTCCGCTGTCGATTCCTAACTGGAAGATGCACCACATCATTGAGACTTCGGGCGGTGCCGTAGTCTGTGAGGAAATGTGCACGGGCATACGCTACTATGAGAAGTGCGTTGATGAGTCCGGCGCAACGGTTGACGAAATGATTCATAATCTTGTCGAAAGATATATGGGAGGCATTCACTGCGCGTGCTTCACTCCCAACAATGAGAGAATTGACGACATTAAACGCCTCGTTAAGGAATACAACGCTGACGGAGTTATTGATGTCAACCTCAAGTTCTGCAACATCTACGACATTGAAGGGTACTTTGTTGAACGCGAACTCAAAAAGGAAGGCATACCCGTTCTCGGAATTGAGACCGATTACACGGATCAGGACACTGAACAGCTCAGAACAAGAGTCGGGGCATTCATCGAAATGTTAGGGAACTAATGTAAACTTTTCATTGCCGTATGAAGTTTACAATCCCCTTAGCTGATTTGATGCTGAGGGGATTTTTTTGTTAACTCAATAAAATTTTTGCGTGTTCCTGAGCTTCAGACATATCGGGTGAACCTGACAGCATTCTCGCAATCTCCTTCACCCTCTCTTCACCCTCAATACTCCTCATAACGCTCTCACCTTCAACGCGCTGAATGAGTATGTGCGAGTCACCCAGTGCCGCTATACTTGCCTCATGAGTTACTAGAATCACCTGACACTTACGCGATAACTTCTTCAGCTGCAAACCAGAAAGCACAGCCGCTTTACCTCCTAATCCTGCCTCAACCTCATCAAAAATTATCGTAGGCGGCAGCCACTCATCAGGCAGTGAAAGCTGCAGTGCCAGTAGCAATCGGCTCAGTTCACCCCCTGAAGCTATCTTATCGACCCTTCCCGAACGTGTGCCGTCTCTCAATGTAAACTCTACATCATCGGCTCCGTCCCTTCTTAGTTTTTGCAGACCCGTGAAATTTATACTGAAAGTTATTCCCGACATGGCCAGCTCGGAAAGTATACTATTGACTCTCGATGAAAGTACCTCAGCAGACTCATGACGCGCCCGTCTTATCTCCATCGCCAAAGCATTAGCCCTCTTCTTTTCGTCAAGCGAACGCGCTGATAACTCTTCAAGCTCGTTATAACTCTTCTCAAGCCACTCAAGATTAGTGTAAATTTCATCGCAGTATTTCAGCAGTTCGCTTTCATCAGGGATATTGCTCAGACGTTTCAAACGCCTCAACGCTCCCAGCCTCGTCTCAATCTCTTCACGCAATGCAGAATCATCATTAACGTTTCCGAAATTCCCCGAAAGATTCTTAACTGCGTCATACAGTACTTCAATCGAACGCCTCACCTCTTCGGCCTCATCGTCATTCATGAACTCATACATCGACTCGAAACATGCCTCAGTGTTACCTATTAACCCCTGTTCGGATAATCCCCCCGTCAGCAAATCAAGACTCTCACGGGCACGTTCTCTTGTCGCTATTCTGTGGGTGATGTCGGATAATTTGTTTTCGAGTCTCATCTCTAATCCGGACTCGGGCTTTGCTGTTTTAACAAGGTCGAAAATTTCACGGGCATTTGAATACTTGCGTTCAATCTCCGAACGCCTACGCTTAATCTCACGCAACTCGCGTGAACTCGCGCTTGCTTTCCCGAAAATTTCACGGAACGAATCAAATACTTCAGTCCTGATTCTTTCGGGTAAACACGAATCTATCATCGCTAACTGTCTCGCAGGTTCTAACAGTTCCATTTGTGCAAACTGACTCTGTATCCTCACTAATGCGCTCACCCTTTCGGCGCATTCGTTCAATCCTGCAGCATCTCCGTCAATTTTTGCTCTGGACCTTCCCGTACTCAGAACCTCGCGCGAAATCGTAGAACCGTCAAAATCTGCCTCAACGCTTCCGCGAGTCTCTCCTGCCCTGATGAATTTAACTCCTCCCCTGCTGCCCGTGAGAAGTTCAAGCGAACGCACAACGCTCGATTTACCTGCACCGCTCTCACCTGTTATGACGTTGAAACCGGGCGTAAATTCAAGCTCTGCATTGCGTATACCGCCTATGTTGTGAATGACTAATCTGTTTATCACTATCTGAACGCCTGTCCCCAGCCTAATTTTTCGCGCACTATGTCAAGAAAACTGCGCCCGGGCAAATTAACAGTACGAATCTTTTTGCTCCGCGACAGTTTAATGTCTATCCTGTCTCCCGGTAAAACTTCATATGCCAGCTGCCCGTCCTGAGTCAACATAATATCCCTCGATGCTCCTTTAGGGATTAACGATATGCAGTCGTCCTCAGCAGCTATTAACGGCCTTGAATATAACGTGTGTGCGCATAACGGTGCAAGTATCATAGCGTTCATATGAGGAGGAATAACAGGGCCTCCTGCAGAAAGCGCATAAGCTGTTGAGCCTGTAGCTGTTGAAACTATTGCACCGTCAGCAGGCATTTCGCAGAAGAATTTGAAATTGAAGAGTATTTCTATGTGAAGAAGACGGGCTATTGCGTTAGTGGTTAATACTATATCGTTGAGGGCATAAATTTTGTGGAGTACACTGTCGTCATGATAGAGTAAGCATTTCAACACCCTGCGTTCGAGGACTTCAAAATTATCATTGAGTATGTTGGCCATGTCATGCTCTAAATCATCGGGACGGCTCGATGCCAAAAATCCCAAATGACCCATGTTTATGCCGTGAAGAATTATGTCAGTTCCCATTATGTAGCGTGCAGCCCTCAGAAATGTACCGTCACCGCCGATTACTATTGCGAGTTTAACGGTCTTCAGCCACTGTTCATCATCAAGTCCTGCCGTTGTTAATGCGCTCGCTTCATGGTGAGGCAAAAGAAAAGGACAGTTATTATCCTTACCCCACTGTAATAATTTTCCTGCCATGCTTACGGCTTCGGGCTTGCGTAAGTTCACTATCATTCCGAGATTCTTCACGGCCGTTTTTTTCCTCTCTCTCTCTCTCTCCTGTCATCTTTCACATGAAACGAGTGATTATTATAACGCAAACTCCTTGAACATCATGCTCGCCTGAATGCCCTTGTTGTTCTGGTATTTTCCTGATGTGTAACGCTCATAGGGTTCGCTTATCGTGTGATAATATATCTGCGCTATCTGAACTCCTGCGTAAATCCTCACGGGTTGAACGCAGAACAATTCCAGCGTCCAATAACCTGCAAAACCTACATCACCGAATCCTGCAGTAACATGTATACAGATTCCTAACCTGCCTATTGACGAACGACCTTCTAACATAGGGATATAACCTTCAGTTTTTGTGTATTCGCTTGTCCGGCCTAAATATAATTTTCCGGGCATTAACATTAAACCTTCAGGGGGTATTTTTATTTTTGTTGAAGGGTTATCGTGTTTCATATCGAGAGTCTCATTCGTGTAAACTAAAAGCTCATCATGAAGCGATAAATTATAACTGTTAGGATTCAATCGCGCCTCGTTAAACGGCTCTATAATAATTTCACGCCCTATATGTTCCCTTATACTTAATCCCGAAAGTATCATCTGATAAATAATTTTCCTCCTCAAAATTTACTGACACTCACGCTGATATAATAGTACAAATCTCAAACAGGAAAGGCAAATTTTCACTTCTTCAAATAATGACAATGAAAAATATTCTTAGCATCAGGGAAGCTAAACAGCTCCCTAAAAATTCAGATTTTGAGGTCATGGGATTAATCTCACGATTAACAAGACGTATTGACCGAAACGATAACCCCTTCTGGGAAATGACACTCAGCGATCCTTCAGCAGATATTGACGGAAAAGTCTGGTCGGTCTCGAATTGGCGCAGTAACCAGGGCGGTGATGATTTCCCTATTGACCCCGATAACTGCGGTTTACGTTTCGAGGGCTTATCAGTCAAAATTAAAGGCCGTATAGCTGAGTTCAGAGATCAGATTCAATACAACTTCGATGAAATTGTTTTACTGGATCAGGACGAATACCCCCCTAAACTTTTCACACGCCGTTCACCCGTTAAACCGGAAGTACTTGAAGAATTATTCATCAGTTTAATCACTGAAATATCTAACGAACAGTTACGCAATTTTGTTGACGCTGTTTTTTTCAGACACGGCTTATGGGAAAAATTCAAAACTTGGCCTGCTGCTTTCACTCTCCATCATGCCTACACAAGCGGACTCCTTGAGCATTCTGTCTCAGTAGCTATAGGCGCAAGGGATATGGCTAAACATTATGCTGCCTTCATGATTCCTGTGAACATTGACCTCGTTATAGCAGGCTCACTCCTTCACGACATAGGCAAGCTCGAAGCATATACCGTTAACCCTGCTCCTCAGGTAACTGTTTCAGGCACAGTAATTGAACACATAACTATGGGTTACGGAATGTTCATGAAGTTTGCTGAAGCTGAACACCTCGACAATGACCTCGCAGCAGCTATAGGACACATCATCGTCAGTCATCACGGCAAACGCGAGTACGGTTCACCTGCAATCCCTATGACACCCGAAGCATTTATAGTCAGTGCTGCTGATGATGTTGACTTCAAACTCTCATTCTGGAAAGCTCAGATTGACGCGCTTAATGCTGACACTGATTTCACTGAATATCTTTCAGCGATTGACAGAAGACTCTGGAGAGGCATTAACCTTTCATGAGTTACACGTTCAAAATAACAAGGGATGATGACGGACGCAGACTCGACAGAACATTAAGGAGCATGTTCAAGTCAGTAACTCTCGGCGAAATCATGAAGTCCATCCGTAAAGGTGAAGTGCGAATCAACGGTATACGAGTCCGTGACGGAAGCGTTCATTTATCGGCAGGCGATGAGCTTGCAGTTAAGTGGCAGAAAGGCGAGTCAGTTCCTCCGAAACATACAGGCTGGGGAAAAATTAAAGTCATCTTCAACGGCTCTAACGTCCTTATCCTCAACAAACCTTCAGGGATTCCCGTTCAGCCCGATGAAAAGGACGGCGACAGCATAATCACACGTGTTTGGGGCGTAACAGGCTCTAAGACTCCTGCAGCTGTTCACAGGCTCGACAGGAATACTACGGGAGTGTTAGCGGTTGCACTTCACGGCGATTCGCTGAGGGCATTGGAGGAACTGTTCAAGGCAAGAAGAATCAGGAAAATTTACATGGCCGTTGTTGTCGGAAAAATGCCCGATGAAATTACAGTTGACGCTCCGCTGTTGAAAGACGCTGAGAACAATACCGTTAAGGTCAGCAGTGAAGGTGTCAGAGCCTTAACCAAATGTCAGTGTCTTGCATCTGACGGTGAATTTTCACTCGTAAGAATAGAACTGTTGACGGGAAGGACTCATCAGGCGCGTGTTCATACGGCACATATCAATCACCCGATTATAGGCGACAGGAAATACGGCGATTTCCGCGCGAACAGAACACTCAAAAATATTACGCGTCCTTTGTTACATGCTTATGAGTTAGGATTTCCTGTTGACGTTCACGAATCATTAGCTGAAATTTCGGGTAAGAATTTTACCGCTGACATTCCTGATGACATGAAACAATTTATCGAAGCACGGGGGTTTATGAAAACATGAAGATAAAACATTTACTGCTCAGAATAGTGATTGCGCTTGCAGTCTCTCAGGCTTTCTATTATCTGGTTGACCGTTTCACCGTAACAAACTGGAACAACACTGAGTCGTTAATCGTCAGCGTTATCAGTGCAGGTCCTGAATCAGCTGTTGAAACAGAAGATGATGATGACGGTAAAAACTATGAAATGCTTGAACGCGATACGGTTCTTCAGGTACTCTCAGGCAATGATATAGATAAAGAACTCAGCGTTAAAACCGTAAGACTCTCAGGCAGCGGATTAGACGTTAAAGCAGGACGCAGATATTTATTAGTGTGGGATATGTTCACTGACGGGCGCGTTCAATATTCAATCGCCGATGCTTTCAGAGTGCCGGCAGTCGCAGGAACAGTGATGACAGTATGCACACTGTTAATGGCTTTCACAGGGTGGCGCGGATTCCTTGCGCTGTTAGGACTCGGAGCGTCAATATGCGTTTTAGTCTTCACTATGATACCGCTTACAGTTATGGGTTGGGATGTAGTATGGCTTGCAGTTGCGTCAGTGTTCATCATTTCAACGGTAACTGTACTGTGCGTAGTGCGTCATTCGCGTTACAGGTTCGTAGCATTAACAGGGAGTTTAGGCGGAGTAATGGGAGGGTTCTTATGCGGTGCAGGAATGGTATACCTCTGGGAACTTTCGGGACTCGCAGGTGAAGGTTCTGCGCTCTTAGCGTCAACACTTCCCTCGCTCAACATGAGAGGTATACTTTTAGCCTCAGTGTTAATAGGCTCAATAGGTGCAGTGCTGGACGTGAGTGTTTCGGTTACAGCGTCAATGTCAGAGTTTGTTGACTACGATGAGAATATACCGTTAGACAGGTTACTGCTTGCAGGATTAAACGTAGGCACTGAAGTTTTAGGGAGCATGATTAACACGTTAATACTTGCGTACATGGGAAGCTCATTGCCTATGGCAGTGCTTATATGCAGTGCAGGTGTTGAGTTCGCAGGAATACTCAATGACCCTTACATAGCTCAGGAGATAGTTCAGAGTCTTGCAGGAACATTAGGTTTACTGTTTACGATACCTGCAACGGCATTTTCATTTGTTACTGCTGAATCTGTGAGGCGGAGTCATGGTTAAGGCAGTAATTGACGTAGGGAGCAACTCAATCAAAATGAGGGTCGCTAAAATCTCTCATGGCCGTATCAGTGTCATCAGGGACGAGACCGAAGTAGTTAAGCTCGGACGCGGAATGTCGGCAACAGGACTCCTCAGCAGGGACAGCATGAGGCTCTCCTGCGAAACAGTCAGAAGAATGGCAGCTAAGGCGCGTCATTACGGAGCTGAAATTTTCATAGCAGGAACAATGGCATTACGTACAGCAGAAAACTCATCAGAGTTCCTCAAAATGGTTCATGATGCTACGGGACTTGACGTTCATGTTCTCACGGGTGAAGAGGAAGCAGCTTACTCATGGCTTGGAGCTGTTGACGGGTTTAAGTTTGAGGGTGATGTTGTTATGTTCGACAGCGGAGGAGGAAGCACTGAATTTGTTTCCGGATCCGGGCGTGAAGTGAGAAGACTCGTTAGCGTTCCTATAGGTGCTGTTAATTTGTCGGAACGTTTTTTTCCGGGACAGGACAAGCCCGTTAAAGGGAGTGTGTGCGATGAAGCTGTTGAGTATGTTACGGGGCTGTTCACTGAGAATCACATCGATAGTTTCAGGAGTGAAGGGTCTCATGTTATAGCCGTAGGCGGAGGAGCTGCGGCCATGTCCGGAGTGAAAAATGCCTGTGAGAATTTTATACCATCAAAACTTCACGGAAGCATTTTGACTCAGCGCGATGCAATGTTACAGATAAAACTCTATTCATCATTAACTCTCAGTGAACGCGAAAATATTATCGGTCTTCCTAAATCGAGGGCAGATGTTATTTTAGGGAGTGCGTGTATAGTTTTGTCAGCACTCAGAATGCTTAATGCCCGGTCATGTACTGTCAGTATAAACGGACTCAGGCACGGTCTTTTGCTGGATGATATATTATAATGTACAGAAAAATCAGAAGGGGTGAAAAAATAAATTGCTGCTCGAATTAATGTCCAACGGTACGCTCGTTGAACTGCCCCCGGAAAATATACCTGTAGGAATTTCACCGCCTAATGATTCTTCATTAATGCTGCTCCTTCCCCATAACAAATATCTTTTAGGACGAAGGGGAAGCGAATGGGTTTTTGCCCATGCAGGAACAGGAGAGTCAGAAAGCCGTGAACATCAGGGTAAAGGGGAAAATGTATTTCTTTACGACAGTCAAAGCCTTTCGCTAATTAACGAGGGTGCCGAACCTACAATACTTACCGCTGAAACGGTCAACACTCTGCGTAAAAAATTACTGGCAATGTCGGAACCTCCCGGTAATCACACGGGAGCAGTTTTAATGCTGAGAACGTTCATGAGAAATTATCATCCTGTATTCTCGTCCGAAAGCGCTGAATATCTTGACGAGAAAATTTTTGCACATACACTCAGGGAGAATCCCGTTATCAGAAAAGCATACTGGGCATTGCGTTTTGCTATGAACAGGAGCGAACTCGAAACAGTTACCAGACTCAAAGCATGGCTTAAAGCTGACCCCGAAACTTTCAGAGTACCCTGTAACAAAATGCGTATATGGTTCTCAATCTTAGAATTTCCCGACAGTGAAGCTATTGCAGAATTAGAATCGCTTTCCTTTTCGCAGCTCGAAATGAAACGCATGATTGCACAGAATGCTTCACCTGTTGTTGTATATAATCCTGCATCGGGCTGGCTAATTCTGGGACGATTGGGACGGAAGAAGGATACTATATTTTTTCTTTGGGCATACCTTAACCATGAACTTTGGAACGAACTGCGCGAACGCAAAAAATTATCCCTTAATGATATTATTCTCTCGGTCTGGGGCGAATATGAAACGCAGCAGGCCATGACAGAGCGTTCAAAGTACAAAGGAGCTGACTAAGTACAAGCATGAACATAAATTTTTCGGGAGTAAGCAAAATATTTGAACCTGACATCGCTGCCCTGGTCGACATAAACATTAACATCGAACAGGGTGAATTTGTTTACGTAATCGGGCAGACAGGTTCAGGGAAATCCACACTTCTGCGTTTAATCACACGTGAGATACTTCCTTCGCGCGGAGTCGTGGCAGTAGGAGGATATGACCTGCGCCGAATGCGTCAGGCTGATATTCCGTATTACAGGCGCGATGTGGGACTTGTTGCGCAGGACTTCAAGCTGATACCTTCGCTGACAGTTTATGAGAACATAGCATTTGTCATGGAGGCCATGTCAGTCCCAAAAAGACTCGTTGTTGAACGCACTAAGGACGTAATCAATCAGGTAGGATTATGGCGGAGGCGTTCAATGAGACCTGCACAGCTTTCGGGCGGTGAACAGCAGAGAGTAGCTATTGCCCGTGCATTGGCTGCATCGCCTTCGCTGTTTATAGCCGATGAGCCTACTGGGAATTTGGATTTTCACACTGCCGCAGAAGTCATGAAGATACTTTTTACGATTAACGCTTCAGGTGTAACGGTCATAATGTCTACTCATAATCAGGGCATAGTCAACGCCTCAAGGCAGAGAGTAATAGAACTTGAGAACGGCAGACTTGTCCGCGATGAGAAAGGAGGTACATATTCAGCATGACGACTCTGAGATACATAATCCGCGACACATGGAGGCTGATATATCATCACTGGGTATTGGGACTTCTGACGCTCATCACCGCAGGAGTAATGCTTTGGATTCTCGGCGTAACTACCCTGTTGTCGCTTAACCTCGAAAATTTACTCTCACGGCTTGAAAGCGAGCTTGCAGTTCAGGCATATCTTGTGAAAGATAACACGCTTGATGTTGAGGCAATAGCACGCAGGATTCAGGGACTCGAATACGTTTACAGCATAAAGACTTATTCACCGTCAGATTCGCTGGCCAAGTTACAGCAGAAAATGGGTTCGCAGTCGCGTGCTCTCGAAATGTTAGGCGATAATCCTATTCCGTGGAACTTCGAGATTCATGTGAACAGTGCTCAGGATGTTGAGCCGTTAGTAGAGACTCTCAAGGCAATGCCTGAAATTGAGGACGTTGTTTACGCAGGACTCGTTGTCAAAAGAATCTCGGCACTCTCACGAATATCATCACGTGTTGCTTTAATCATGTTCGTACTTGCAGTGATAATAACTGCGCTGGTAATTTACAACACGATACATATATCGCTTTATTCAAGGCGCGAGGAGATAGGCATAATGTATCTTGTCGGCGCAACAAGGGCATATATAGCGACACCGTTTGTCCTTGAAGGTACGCTGCTCGCTTTTTTCGGAGCGTTGATAGCCTGCGGTGGAATAATAGCCGCTTATTTTCCCGGCATTGAGCTGATACGTGAAAATCTTCCGTTATTGACGAATATACTGCTGACTGACAGGGGCATAATCTGGAGATTCTGCGCTTTGCTTGCCGGATTCGGCGCAACATTGGGCTGGGTCTGCAGCTATCTTGTTGTTTC
>JAFTBA010000080.1 GCA_017458545.1 Synergistaceae bacterium
AACTGACGCGCTATTTCTTCGGCAGCCTCTTTGTTCGTTGCTAAAACAGTATGCCTCATATCAGGTGCTCCCGTAAACTTCCCCGTGTTAACGTCAATAACAGTCATCGCTTCGGTCTGGTCTATCACAAGATAAGCGCCGCTCTTTAACCATACTTTTCTGTCCAGTGCCTTTCTAATTTCGTCCTCTATCCCAAAATACTCGAATATCGGCGTTACTCCTTCATACAATTTAACATCGGGCCTCTCAGGATAAAAACGTTCAGTGAAAAATTTAGCGCGTTCAAATTCATCAGCATCATCAACAATAATCTCATCAATTTCACCCGACACTTCATCGCGCAGAACTTTCCCTAACGTTCCCGTGTCCCTGTACAAAAGGCACGGTGCAGATAATGTCTTGGCCTTCTCAGCAATGTTCCGCCAAACTTCAAGCAATGACTCCAAATCAGCCCTCAATAATTCTTCGTTGATACCTTCGGCAGCTGTACGGATTATTATTCCGTGACCGGGCAGCTCGGATTTAAGGGTATCGGCTAAAATTTTGAGGCGTTTGCGCTCGTGAGGGTCTGAGATTCTTTTTGAAACTCCTACTTCGGAACTGTCTGGAGCTAAAACTAACCATCGTCCGGGTATCGAAATCTTAGGGCTGACTCTCGGAGCTTTATTCTTGCGTGCGCTGCGCGTAACCTGAACAATAATTTCACGCCCGGGCTTAACCGCTGAAGGATCAGCTGCTTCGTTTACGTACATGAATGCGTTGCCTGCACCTGACGGCGAACCCGATGATTTAGCGGCTAACTTGAGGAATGCTGCAGCGATTGAGGGTACTAAGGTTTCGACTCTTGCTTTGAAGATGTCGCCCTGATGAATTAAGCGTGAAGTTTTTACTGAAGGTGAAAGCATTTTACCGTCATCATCGTTGTAATTGAACTCGATAAAAATTTCGGCTAATTTCCCGTCTTCAAGTACTGCTATTCTTGACTGCTCATTTTCTTTGAGGTCGGCAATAATTTTAACGTTCATGCTAAAGGCTGACGCTCCTGTTCTGAGGGTTATAGAGACCTACTGAGACTCTTACCGTGTTGAGTTCGTGCCAGCCTGCAATAATATCCTTGTCCTTCAAGTACCTGATGAAACCGCCTATAGGGTTTTGCGAAGGGTCTGCGGTAATCATTCTGAGCCATTCGCCGTTCTGCTCAATGAGAATCAGAGAGTCGCCGTAAAAATTCTGAGCATGTTCTGCGAGACTGATATTGCTGACTGAACGTATGAGGTAATCTGCTGACTTGCAGAGTTTTCCTAATGAGGGCGATTCATCAGGAGGAAAGATTACGCGCGAAACAGAGAATCCTTCGGGTAAAGAGTCATTGATGAGCCGGGTAATATTTTCGGGAACGTTCACGAAAAACATATCGACAGGCTCATTAAGAGCTACGACACCTGCAGGTAGTTCGGGACCGAAAGAAATTTTAGCGCGCGGTGAAAACCCCTGAGTCATAACAAGAGTGAGTCCTGCCCGTGAGGCTGAACGCGAGAACATTTGAGCGAGTGCTATGTGCGGAACAAAACATGCTCCGCCGCGTTTTGAGTATATTAATCTTGTTCGTATGGTCATGATTCTCTCTTTTCTGTTTATAATCAACGATATTTTATCAGCACGGAAAACGTATAAAGAATCATTACGTCTGTCATTTTTCAGGCGAAAAAACTATAATACATTCAATCAATTAATATCCCGTTAAGAAAAAAACACGAAAGAAAGGTTTAATTAATGACATGGAGAGAAAATATCCGCCCCTTGAAATAGCAGCACCGTTATTTTTCGCATTCATCTTCATGGTTACGCTGATATATTCCAGATTTGAACCTCATGTTGAAGATGTTGATGCCTCGTTCGTTAAGGCTCATACAGGCGAAACAGGTTACATACTTGTTGACGCAAGACCCGAAGAATCTTTCTTAGGCAAATCACCGCGCCCCGGAGTTCCGGGAGGACACATTCCCGGAGCAATAAACTTCCCAATCGAAAACCTCGGTATGCGTACTCAGTTAGCAGCCGCATTACTGGCCAAAGAGGGAATCACTAAGGACAAAATAATCATACTCTACTGCAACACAGGAGTACTCTCAGGAAGAATGGCAGATCAGTTAGTGAAAAGATTTAATTTCTCGTCGTCAAAAGTCAAAAATTACAGGGGCAGCACTGTCGAATGGGTTAAAGACCCTGACAATATACTG
>JAFTBA010000012.1 GCA_017458545.1 Synergistaceae bacterium
CTCAAGAACCTTCAAATCTTCCCCGTTAATTATCATGACTATTCCTCCTTAACAGTTTGATTTTCTTCTTAAATTTCTACCCTGCTGCCTCTCTTAGCTCCCTGAGTTCGCTCTCGCCTATAAGCTCCATAGGTTCATCGAAATCATCAGCAACCCATATCTTACCTCTGAGCAGTGCAGGTAAATCTCTGGGCTTTCCTCTCGGTTTCTCAGGCTGTCCCAAAGCAACAGGGCATTCACTCAGGAACCTCATATAGTGTATCAGTTCCGACAGCTTGAAATCAGGCACAGCATCAAGCGCATACTGTGCCTCTTCGCGTAACGTCATAACTCTTTTTCACCTCCTCCTTTACGGCAAAGGATAGTGATCCCATATCGGTATACCCAAGAAGAATCCCGTCTTAAGTTCCTCAGACCCGTACATAACGGCCAGTTTCATATCGACGAGGTTATTGGGGAAGTTCACAGCGAGTCCTACTTCCCAAGGAGCTTCTACCTTGCGCCACTCCTTATCCATAGCGTAGCCCCAGCTCGCAAACATTTCAGCGGCTATGACTCCCATTGCAGTTCTGTTGATTATTTTTCTCACCGCAAAATTAGCCCAGAACATTCGTTCGGCCTCAATAGGATGTGCTGCTACAGAATACAATTCCTCAGCTGCTCCCAAATACACTGCATGACTCCTCTTGTTCATATCCCCCTCAGCAAATCCTGCCCTGAAATACGTCCTCCATACGTCCCACACCTCAAGCGGTTTGAAATAACTCACCCTGTAATTTATCTCGTCAAAGTCAGGCCACCATGCGTTAATCTTCCACGCATACCCCCTTGTCGGGTCTGAAGGCATATCGAGCGTGTCATATTCTGCAAAGAATGTTATTCCTCCTGCTTCAGTGTCGTCTTTCGGCGAAACAGGGTCTCCGTCAACATGTTCATACGCATAACCCAATCCCATGTTCACGTCACCAAGTGTAAACAGCCTTGCTACTCCTATGGCATACCTGTCCCAATCCCTTAACTTGTCATCCATTCCTGCGGGCTGCCAGTTCTGTGCCGATAATGTGAACTGCCATGAAGCCATTGGCTGAGGAGCTGTCTGGTACGTTAAATCAAATCCCCATTGTTCTCCGAGCTTAGCTACTCCTATCATAGTGTCATACTCGGAGAATATACCCGTCATTTCACCCTTAATATAAAGCCATCTGTTAGGGTGAAGGTTCGTTGTGTAACCTGAGATTCCGAGCTTCAATTCGGGTGCTCTTCTTACGTCAATCCTCACAAGCACATCACCCGATGCAGTACGTCCCAGCTGATAGTCGGCCATATCAACTCCCATTGATTCGGACAGTTTATCAAGAGCCTCATTAATTTTTTTGTCGTCAACAGGTCTTCCTACCCAACGCAATGCCCTTTTCCTCACAAGTTCTGCCATCTTAGGAGGAAGTCCGTGCACTTCAACATCGCCGACAATATCACTCTGATTCCCTTCTTCGTCTTGAACCGCGTATAATTCAGGGCCTTTCTCAGAGAGTGCTTTAATCTCGTCAATCTTATTGAGTGTTGCATCTACTCCTAACTGCACAACTATTTCAGGGTCAATGTTATCGAGCGTTCCGAGTCCTGCCACATTAGGAGTAATCAATACATCTGCAGCACGGGCTTCTTCATCGGTAGTACGCCTCATCAGAATAGTAAGCGACTGATTGAGAACGTCCATGTATGAATTAACGCTGTCCAGCATTCCGCCGGATATATCTACTGCAACTATGGGTACTCCTGGAAAAAGCTCTTTTGCCGTGTAAACGGGAAGGTTAGAGACAATACCTCCGTCAACCAAAAGATGATCATCAATCTTCCACGGCTCAAATACCATAGGAATTGACATTGACGCTCTCATGGCCGACGCTAAATTGCCCTCTTTAAGCACAACTTTTTCACCAGTGTTTATGTCCGTTGCAACTGCTGCGTAAGGTATCGGAAGTTTGCTGAAATTTGTTTCTGTTACGTGCCTCATGAGACGTGAAAAATACATGTAGAGTTTATCGCCTGCAAGCATACCTTTAGGACCTACCTGACCCTCCTGTTTCTTGTAAGTCAGTGCAGGTATAGTACTTGTTTTAGCGCGTGTGTCATTCCCAGTGAAGACGAACATAGGTCCTGTGTTTTCGCTTAACAGACTCGGAAGGTCAAGATCATGAAGTATCTTGTGTATATCCTTAGTCGAATATCCGCTCGCCCTTAACGCTCCCATTAACGCTCCCATGCTCGTGCCTACTATGCCGACAATCTGCACGCCGTTAAGTTCAAGCGTCTCCATTACTCCCAAATGCGCAAATCCTTTCGTCCCTCCGCCCGAAAGAACAAGCACTACTCCTGCATCGCTCTTCAACGGAGTAAGAGCGGTTACAATAATAATCATTAAGGCCAATATCTGCCGTTTTAACATAATCACTAAAAGCTCCTCCCTAAAGTTCCTAAAGAAAAACGATTCCGACCCGTTTCAGAATCGGAACCGTCCTAATAAATTTTCGATTCGGAAATCATTACAGGTTTTTCACAGTCCTGCTAGTCAATCTTGAAGGAAAGTACCAGATAAAGACCTCCTGATGGGCTAAGCGTAAATGGAAGCGTAAAGCTCCTCATGCCGTTATCTTCTTTTGTTACGTTCCTGATATTCTCTCCGACGATTAATTGAGGCGGTGTTACATCTACCGTACCCAATGCGCTTTGAACAAGTGCACGCCCTCCTATCATGTTCGACAGTTCTCCTATTACGCTCATTGAAACATCTTCACCCAGCTGAGGCATAATCATTCCGCCTGACATTGCCCTGATAATGTTCTCGAAGCCTTTATTGTCGAGCATTATGTTGACAGTTCCCCTTGAGCCTACTCCTACGACTCCGATAAGGGCAGTTGTGCAAATATTGCTGACTTTAATTCCCGGAGAAACTTTTGACTTATTGAGGGTGATATTAAGCCCTACCTCTCGCCCTACTGAAAGAACAGCCGATGCAAAACTATTTACCAGAGCGATAAGTTTATCGTTACCGGCCATCTGAAATAAATCTCCCTCCTTAGTTATTCAATATCGAATACGACTTTGTTTTGAATTTGTCATATTATAACTTATTCCCAATTATATCTCTATATTCTTTCAGACCTCTAAGTCCTACACACCATGCCGCTAAATCATCAATAATTCTCGGAGGCACTCTCATTCCTTCTGGAATTAGCCGCGTCAATAAGCCCGGTCTGTGAATCTTCCAGTAAAGTTTACGCGCTTCAAGCGTCGTGTTCGTCTCGTCAACAAAAAAAATTCCGTGTTCATTTTCTGCTGAACGTTCCAAAACATACGACTTAAATTCTTTGCTGCCCGTTCCGTTCCCAATGACTATGAAAATGATTCGTTCAACCGAAAAATCAGCTAACGATTCTAAACTGCCCTCAGTAATCCAACATGAAAGTTTACGAAACAATAACCCTTCCCCGAAAACTTCATCAAAGAATTTTCCGCGCTCCTCTGACGGAAATATACCCGACACCAACAAACTGCCGTCAGTTTTTATGAAAGCAAACCCCGTTTTGGAACGCCCGGGATCTAATGCAAGCACTAAATCTTTTTCCCCAGCGTGTATTCCCATCTGTCCAGTAACCATAGCCATTGGCCGGGTCTGTCCCTCACTCTCTGTTCTACCGTTGAATTGCACATTCTTATGCTTGCGTCCAAATCCTCGCCGAAAGGCCGTCCGTTAATGTCCGATTCATCGCTGAGAATACCCTTGAGTCTTATGTGATGCAGTGAAGGGTCTTTTTCATCACGCCAATACTCCGCAGAAATTACCGGGCATTTGAACCTCCTGTAGAGTTTCACAATACCCTCATGAGTCCTCGCAGGCAACCCAAGAAATTCGGAAGGTCTTCCGTCTTTCCTCGCGTCCAAGTCCTGCATGATAACGAGCGTTTCACCTGACCTTAATACCTTGAAGATTTCACGCAGCCCGGTGTTGCTGTCTATCATGGCCATGCGTGAAACATTCTGACGCGTTCCCATTATGATTGACTCGGCAGTCTCATCGCGCTGGGGGGTGTAAACCGCATGAAGCGGTATACCCTCGTGAATGACTCTTGCTGCTGCGTACTCCCAGTTGGCCATATGCTGACACATTAAGATTGCACCGTTTCCGCGCGATAAAGCCGAACGTAAAACGTTAATGCTATCTTCAGGGAACTCAACGAACTCATCAATGCGTGAAATTATTTCGGGCAGACGTATAAATTCTACTGCTGACATTCCGAGATTAATGAAAGAGTTTCGGACGATTGAACGCGCAATGGTGATGCCAACTCCGAGAGATAATACGCAGCGTGATTCGCACCTGTCTGTTTTTTTCCAGAGGACTAAACGCAATATACGCCCTATGAATCTCCCGAAAGCTAAGGCCAATCGGTGAGGCATTAAACGTAACAGCTTCACCAGAAATTTCATAAGTGTAAAATTCCTCCTGAAACTATAATTTTTGACATAATATCATGTAAAATTATTTTATCTGATTTGAAAAGTTTGGAGAGTTTCGGTATGGCACTGAGAGAATGCAAAGTATGCAAATCACTTTACGATGACAGAACATACATAGGTACTACTGAAATTTGCCATAACTGCCGTATGAGACTCG
This sequence comes from Synergistaceae bacterium, assembly GCA_017458545.1. GTDB lineage: Bacteria > Synergistota > Synergistia > Synergistales > Aminobacteriaceae > JAFUXM01. The sequence continues at coordinate 4,676 of JAFTBA010000012.1, forward strand.
AAGGCACTTACGCAAGACTGCATAATTATCTCCGTGACAGTGAGCCTCAGAAAAAAATAAATTTAGAACGTCTCGCTGAAAATACAGGCACAACTGCTGCCGAGATGAAAATAATTCTCGAATTAGGCTGGCTCGAACGCGATATACAAACTTACAGCGGTACCGTCTCAGATCGTCAGGCATTAGCTGAAGAATTTGCAGACGAACTCGGCAAGATGATTGACAGGAAAAAAGTCAGAACTTACGGCGGTAAAATTTACGGCAGACGACACAGAACTAAATAACGTTTAACAGTAAGGAGGATAAAATTAATATGGCATTAACTGAATGCAAGCTGTGCAGAAGAATCTATAACGGCTTTGAAGGCCAGCGCATATGCGGTCAATGTATAAGAAGACTTGAAAATATTTACGGCCATGTTCACGAGTATATGAGAGATAATCAGAACAGAGATTTTGACCTTGATACTCTCGCTGATGAAATGGATATAAGCCCTGTTGATATTCAGGCACTTGTTGACTTGGGATATATTGAACGCGATTTACAGACTTACAGCAGAGACAAAAAAGGTACCCGTCAGAAATTAGCCGAAGCTATTAACGGCGAAGTCGAAAAACTTAAACGTAACATAACGACTTACGGGGGAATTTTATATTCGCGCGACAACTCCATGACCAAAAAGAAAAACGAAGGTCATCAATACGTTTTCGATGTTCAACGGAAAAAATAATGATTACAGAACTTACACTAACGGCACTAATACTCGGAGCATGTTTCGGTTCGTTCCTCAACGTAGTAGCTCACAGAAGCATTCAGGGTAAATCATGGTGGGGCTCTGAACGTTCAGTGTGTGAATCGTGCGGCCATGTTCTTGGCGTGATTGAACTCATACCGATAGTGTCATGGCTCATTCAGCGCGGTAAATGCCGTAAATGCGGTGCGAAAATTTCAGTGCGTTATATTCTGGTCGAAATCATCTGCGCTTTAATGGCCGTGACAATAGCATTGAAATGGGGTATCTCATGGGCAGGATTAATTTGTGCAGCAGGTTCGTGCGGATTGGTTGTGAACTCATTGACGGATTACGAATCGGGTGATGTCTTTGACCTCTTCGCACTAACCCCCGGAGTACTCTGCCTCATAATAAGGATTGCAGGAGGTAAATGGGCAGTGATTGACGGCCTCGCAGGAGCGTTAGCAGGCTGGGGGATTTTCGCTGCAATAATCATCCTTTCACGCGGCGGAATGGGATGGGGTGATGCCGTTTTCATGGCTGGTGTTGGAGGAGTATTAGGACTGAAATTTACATTGTTTGCGTTCTACGCAGGAATAATGACGGGCGGAATTTATGTGATAATCTTAATGCTTATAGGCCGTCTTCATTGGGGCAAAGGTGAAACAATAGCGTTAGTACCGTTTTTGTCGGTCGGGATTTTCCTGACGATGATATACGGCGTTGA
>JAFTBA010000081.1 GCA_017458545.1 Synergistaceae bacterium
GACGGGGCATATACGGTGTTTCTGAATACGAAAGGGAAACAGGATGATGTAAGCCCTGAGTTAAAGAGATTTCTTGATTTTGTCGGAAAGAACGAAGTCAGCGAAGATTCATTTATAGAGACATTAGACGAGAAAGTGAAAGAAGCGAAAGCAAATACGGAATGGAGGCGTGAATACATGAGGTTATTAACGATAGAAGACGAGAAATTTGCTGAAGGTCGTCATTTAGGGAGAGCTGAAGGACGAAGCGAAGAAAAACACACGATATACGAAAGGCTTGTATCGAGCGGTATATTATCACCACAAGAAGCGTCAATGATAACTGGTTGGAATGTAAACTCAGCTATGTAGTATCTTCCTTGTCAGAGAAACTAAAAGAGTTCTCAGGGTAGTTCTCCTCAACACTGTTAATTTACTGTTTTAACTGCCGGTATTGCTGAATATGTCTCGCAGCTCCTTTCTCTATGTTAATGGTTCAGAATCTATCACGCTTTGAAGTTTTGACATATTAAAATTAAATGGCTTTCCGGCTATTTTTTAGATATTCCATGTGCTAGAATTTCAACGGTAAAAAAAAATCTTTCATTAAAAGGAGTTCTTAAACAATTATGCCCATGCAGATAGGACTTGATGAATTACTCAGTATGCTCGTCTCACGCGTTGAGGAAATGGCTCTCGACAATGAAAACCAGAAAAGCCGTTTCAACGTTATGTTCCGTATTCTCTACAAAAAAGGCCTCTTCAATGAGAATGACGCTCTCGAAGCTATACGCGATGAAAACAAAATACTCCTCGAACTCGGAATGATTAAAGCCATGCCCGATGATAAAACATTAAAGGCTGCAGCCGATAATCTCATGCTCTGGGTTAAAGGAGATCCCAAAGAAATTAAACATTCAATCGAAGAATTACAGAAGCGCATTCAGGAAGCAGCTGAAAAACAGAACAAACCCCGTATCGAAACTGCCCCCGCAGGCGTACTCAATGAACTCGACAGACTCGGGGCTAACGGCAGTAAAAAAATCATTCTCTAGGATATGACCTCTCATTCACTGAAAGATTCACTGCGCAGATTCCTTCAGAAGAGAACTGTTATTGCTGCTTCTGATTTCGTACTGCTTGCTTTCGCCGTGTATTTAGGTTACGCGCTCAGACTAGGAATAATTATTCCCAGATACGTTGAGGACTGGCTGCATGTAATGATAGGGCTGCCGTCAATAACTGTCGTTATATTCGCGCTCACAGGACAGTACATAACTATATGGGCTCACGCAGGCGCGGAAGACTACATCAAATTTATATGGACATACGTAGTCGCTACATTCACCTTCCTCGTAATCAATGCCCTGTTGAAAATGGCGGTCTTCCCGAAAACTTCATTTGCCATAACTTTCCTAACAGGAATTTTCCTGTGCGGAGGCTTCCGTTCGTCATGGCTCATGATGAAGTCTATTCACTTCCGTCAGAAAGAACAGAGACTCAAAGCCTTAATCATCGGCGCAGGTGAAGCAGGTGCGTTATTAGCGCGCGATCTCATGCATAACTCGTCTGAACTTTACCCTGTAGGTTTTGTTGACGATGACACTCAGAAATCGGGCCGTCAGGTATCAGGTCTCCGTGTCTTAGGCAACACCTCCGAACTCCGCGAAATAGTTGAGCGCGAAGAAATTAAAGTAGTACTCATAGCGATACCCTCAGTAAGCGGACGCAAGAAACGCGAAATTTATGACATACTCGCACCGTTAAACGTAAAAGTCAGAATCCTTCCGAGCCTGAGAGAATTAGCAGGAGGCAAAGTATCGGTCTCAGGATTAAGGCGCGTTAAACTCGAGGACCTTTTAGGGCGCGAACCGGTCAGAATAAATCTTGAGGAGTCTATGAATTACGTTCACGGCAAACGTGTGCTGATTACGGGTGCAGGAGGCTCAATAGGCAGTGAGATAGTGAGGCAGGTAATACACAACAGTCCTTCAGAAGTATTTGTTTTGGGACACGGCGAACAGTCAATCTACATTCTGAATGAGGAACTCGGCAGCTTAGGCTGTAATGTTCCCGTTAATCCTGTTATTGCTGACGTTGCCGATGAAGTGTCTATGACGGATCTGTTCTCTAAACATAAGCCTCAGGTAATATTCCATGCTGCTGCACATAAACATGTTCCTTTGATGGAGTTCTGTCCCCGTGAGGCAATGAGAGTGAATGACTTAGGCACCAGGACGATAGCGAGGTGTGCAGGGAAGTTCAACGCCGAACGTATGGTGATGATTTCGACAGATAAGGCCGTTAATCCTTCTAGCATAATGGGAGCAACTAAACGTTTAGCCGAGAAGATACTCGAACGCGAGCAGAGGAATTACCCTGAGACAAAATACATGGCTGTTCGTTTCGGGAATGTATTGGGCAGCAGGGGAAGCGTAATCCCTAAGTTTGAACAGCAGATTGCCGCAGGAGGCCCGGTAACTGTTACGCACCCCGATATGAAACGCTACTTTATGCTTATACCTGAGGCAGTGAGTCTGGTGATTCAGGCAGGTGCATTGGGGCATGGGGGAGAACTTTTTGTGCTTGACATGGGCGAACCCGTAGTAATCAGGGAGATGGCTGAACTTCTGATACGTCTTTGCGGTTACGAACCCTATAAGGATATTAACATTGTTTATTCGGGAATAAGACCGGGCGAGAAATTATATGAGGAGTTATTCTATGATGAGAACTCCGTGAACGGTACATTACATCCTAAAATTTTCGTGAGCAAAATAAAAATGGGAGACCCTTCGCAGGATTCGGATATTGATGATAATCTTGAATACGCATTGCGTTACCCCGATAAATCACTGGACATTCTGAAGAAATTAGTCCCTGAGTTCACACATGAATAACTTGTCCCCCCTGAAAAAGGGGGTATAGTTTTACCTCCATTAGACACGCTTTTAGCATAATGATTACCATTAGCAGGGGAGGTATTAGATAATGAGTGATAAGACTTTTGACGGATATGACAGTTTTGAGGACTGGCTTGACGCTACTCGTGTAAGTCTTTACGAAGAAGTAAAAGATATGACACCGGAAGAGCATGTTGCGTATATTCACGCACAAACTGAACCGATTATGAAGGAATACGGTCTTAAATACAGCACATTGAAACCTCTACAGCCCAGAAAACGGGAAAGGATAGCATTCTAATCATATTAAAGCAGGTTTTTATAGGCTTAATGTTCCCTTACGCCTCACAAACTCAAAACCTCCCCTTACGCAGGGGAGGCAGGAGGGGGTAATTCTTAGCCTGTAATGATACTGCTTCCCTTGATGAGGTAATCCATTCCCGACCACACTGTCAATATCATAGCCAGCCACATCAGTGCCATTCCTCCGGGTATGTTGAGTATCAGCATGACAAGCGCAATAATCTGGCATACTGTTTTGAGTTTGCCGCCTTTCGACGCTGCAATCACAACCCCTTCAGCAGCAGCAACGAGTCTCAGACCCGTAACAATAAATTCCCGTGTTATTATCACCATCACTATCCATGCAGGCAGTCTGCCCAGTTCAATCAGTGCGAGCATGGCAGCAATAACGAGTACTTTGTCGGCTAACGGGTCGATGAATTTTCCGAGTGTCGTAACAAGTTTGTACCTTCTCGCGATCCAGCCGTCGAAAGCATCAGTTATTGACGCTACAATAAACACTGCTGCAGCAAGAGCATCGCCCCAGCTCACGTCGGGAAGTGCCGAAGTTATCGGCTTGTCTATCCGCAGTGAGAGGAACAGCAGAACCAGCGGTGCGAGAAATACACGTATAAGGCTTAACGTGTTAGGAATATTGAAGATTTTGGACTTCATGAGATTAATCACCTCCGATGAATGACAAAATTATAGCCTTTACACGAAAATTTTTCAGCGTTCATTAATCTTAACTCTTAAAAATACATCACCTTTGCTCCCGTCATTTTTAGGAAATCCCTTATTTCTTATACGGAATACCTGACCTTCCTTAGTTCCTTCAGGGATTTTAAGGGTAATTCTTCCGTCAGGGGTATCAGTATCAATAAAACCGCCGTTCACAGCAAGATCCTCAGAAATGTTAATGTCAAACATCGCTTCATAGCTGCTGATTTCGTAAACTGACC
>JAFTBA010000082.1 GCA_017458545.1 Synergistaceae bacterium
CTCCTGTTCTGTGAAGATTATCCTGAATTTTTTATCGGAGTAATTTAGGAGGAAAATTAGGGGGATTCAATACATTACATAGAGCCTCCTGATTTCCTCCGGCATATCAGCCGCAAAATGAATAAAACGTTCATCAACAAAAATCTCAGCGTCCAAGCAAAATATCAGCAATATCTTCCATGCCCATAACGCTGCTGCCTGTTAAGCCTGGATTGATACCTGCTTTCTCGGCTAAACGGGTCATTCTTTCCTCACTTGCAGGGTGGGAATTGAAGCCGTTGCGTTGGGTGCCGTAACCGTGAGCCTCAAAACGTCTCAGTGCATCATAGAGTCCTCTGGGGCTGTAACGTGCTTTTCTCAGGAGTTTTGTTCCGTAATCATCTGCTTCAGTCTCCTGCTGACGGCTGAACGAACTCTCCTGAAACTCAACGCCCTCATGTGTCATGCCGCTGTTAATTCCGATGAACGTTCGCACGGAGTAATTCACGCCCGTACCGCTGTAGTGTCCGAGTCTGACATGGCCGAGTTCATGACCGAGTACTCCTGCGATTTCGTCCTCAGTGCTGAGGATTTTCATCAGTCCTTTGGTTACGTGAACAGTGAAATTTTCACCGTCAGCAAATTCAACCCAAGCGTTTGGCTCTGAATCCTTCTCGTAATTAATCGGAATCTTTTTGAAACCATCGGCCTTAGTGATTCTGTTCCATGCTTTTGAAACGGTAACCTTGCTGATTTCTGCGCGGGAAGTTCCGCAGGAGATAAGAAAAATAATAACTGCCGTGCATAAAAATATTTTACTCAATTTCAAATATCGCCTCCAACGGAAGATTATATAACACAAAAAGAAAACGACCCCCGTTTACACGAGAGCCGTCAAAAGGTAAGAAGCAGTGCAGCAAATTTTTATGAAGAGAAATAATTTTGAAAGTATTTTGCAGTCTGCTATGTTTATTATGTTATTTCTTCTCGATTGATCCGATCATCGCTGTGAAATCATCGGGAGCTGCAGCTACATTGGTCATTACCATGAGTACGTAGTCCCCTCCGTCTGACGAAAGAAGCGCATGTGACTCAACACCGTTAGCCGTCTTCATGTCCCATGAATAATCCCCGTCCTTATCGGCCTCAGGAGTTCCGACCTCAGCAAAACTCTTCTTGAACTCAGCTGCAAATGCCTCAGCAAGCTGCGCTTTCGTTGCACCTTCCATAGCCGCAACCGTTACGGTGAATGAAGCGGTATTGTCGTTCTTCGTCGCTATCGCCGTAGGTCCGTTCTGTGAACCCGTCCAGCCTTCAGCAATATTCATTGTAAACTTGCCGAAATCCTGTCCGAATGCCGCTGCCGTTAATACAACTACTAATACTGCCGCTAATACCAGTGAACGTTTCATTTTAGAATCGTTCCTCCTATTTGAATTTGTTATGAAAATTATTCCATTCCCAAAAATAAATCTCAAGACCGATTCCCTAACGTTCACGAAAAAAAAGCAACGTTTACGAAATTTGCTACACGGTATGAAAAAAAATTCTTGAATATAGCTTATTTACCTACAGAGAATTTTCTGGTAGATTATCTTTCAATTCGAGAAACTTAAAATTTTCACAGTAAGGATTGCAGGCAATGCTACAACTCTTAATCATAGCGGACGATTTCACAGGAGCATTAGATAACGGAGTTCAATTTGCTGACTTGGGTGCTAAAACTCTGGTAGTAACTGAGAGCAATTACGAACTCAAAAATGCTGAAGGTCTTGACGTATTAATATTCGATTCCGAGACCAGGCATGTAAATCCCGAAAACGCTTACAGAAAAGTTTACAATTTCACAAAAAAAGCTAAAGATTTCGGAGTCCCTTACATCTTCAAGAAGACTGACTCAGGTTTGCGCGGTAACATCGGTGCTGAACTCGCTGCCGTTATGGACGCTCTCAGTGTCAGTGAAATGTCCCTCATTCCTGCTTTCCCGAAAGCTGACAGAGTAACAAGAAACGGTATTCATTATGTTGACGGCGTTCCAGTTGCAGAAAGCATGTTCGGTAAAGACCCTTTTGAACCCGTTAAACATTCGGACGTTCACGAAATCATTGCCGAACAAACTCACAAAACAGGTATCAAAGTCTTTGACGCTGAAACTGACGAGGACATTAAAGCTATTGCCGAAAGTTTAGGGCATGAAGGACTCAAACTAACGGCAGGGTGTGCAGGATTCGCAGGAGCATTAGCCAATGTGCTGGGCTTTAACGGGAAGTGCCAGGAGATTCCGAAAATGCCCGAAAATCTCTTCATGATATGCGGTTCGTTAAACCCCGTAACACTTTCGCAGGTTGAGTACGCAGTCAGCAAAGGATTCAGTTACATATGCCTCAGCGTTGAACAGAAACTAAATCCCGATTGGCCTCACTCTGAAGACTGCAGGAACTCAGGCGCAAAATGGCTCGCTCAAATCTCAGGCTCTAACGCTATACTTGACGCTAACAACCCCGATGACAGTTCAAAAACAGAAGCATATATCCGTGAACTTAAATTAAGTGCCGATGATGTCAGGCTGAATATTTCAAGGGCTGTTACGGGAGCTGCTAAGGCAGTTATTGACGCAGGACTCAATGCCAGACTGATGTGCGTAGGAGGTGATACTCTGCTTGCGCTTATGCAGGCTGTAGGAGTCTATGAGCTTGCTCCCTTGTGCGAAATTGAAACGGGAGTCGTGCTGACAGGGTTCACCTACAACGGCAAAAAGTACTACATAATGACTAAATCAGGAGCTTTAGGTGAGAAGGATTTGCTCGTAAAGCTGGCTGATAAATAAAATCACAGGAGGAATTATTTTCATGAAGAAAGCGTTTTTATGTGCAGTATTGGTGCTGGCGTGTGTATCGTCAGTGTTCGGCGGTGCAACTGGGGATCCCTTCAAGTCAATAGATAGCTGGTTGGCAACCCCTAAAAGAGTTAAGATATTCGCAACCCCTGAAGGTGTTGAGAAGTTCATGAGAGCCGGTAATGATGTCAACTCTAAAAGCACTGACGGTATTACGCCTTTAATGCTGGCAGTTAGTATACAAAGTGACAATCTTGCGGCTGTGAATGCCCTCATCAAGGCCGGGGCTGATGTCAACTCTATGTGTAATGACGGAACAACAGTTTTAATGGTTGCTGCTAGGAATAATAGCAATCTTGAAATATTGAATGTTCTCATCAAGGCCGGGGCTGATGTCAAAGCTAAGAATAATGACGGTCGGACGGTCTTAATTCATGCGGCTTGGAAAAATAGTAATCCAGAGGTAGTAAATGCCCTCATCAAGGCCGGTGCTGACATCAACGCTAAGAATAATGATGGTATTACTGCATTAATAATTGCGGCTGCGTTAAATAGCAATCCGGAGGTAGTAAATGCCCTCATCAAGGCCGGTGCCGACATCAACGCTAAGAATAATGGTGGTATTACTGCATTAATGGCCGCGGCTGAATCAAATAGCAATCCGGAGGTAGTAAATACCCTCATCAATGCCGGTGCTGACGTAAACGCTAAGGCTAAAGATGGCAGGACAGCTTTAATCCGGGCAGCTCAAGGGCTCTACTTTGAAAGATCGAATTTTCTAATCAAATCCGGGGTTGATGTCAATGTAGCAACCAAAATTGCTTTAAAACAAGCAAATAACAACCCCGAAGTCGTAAAAGCTCTCATCAATGCCGGTGCTGACATTTCCGCTAAAGACGCAAATGGGAAAACCGCTCTCGATTACGCAAAGGATATAAAAAATAGCAACTCAGAGGAAATAAAGCGCATCATACTCGATGCTGCAAAATAATAGAAAGGCAGGAAATTATCATGAGGAAAGCAATTTTGTGTACAGTATTGGTGCTGGCGTGTGTATCATCGGCGTTCGGTGATGCAACGGTGGATTTGCTCAAGGCGGCAAAGGACAACGCGCCCCTGAAAGTGATCGAAAGGTTAATTAAAGAGGGAGCTGACGTCAACGCTCAGGATTATGATGGTAAGACACCTTTAATATGGGCAGCTTATCGCAATCCTAATCCTGAAGTAATGAATGCTCTCATTAACGCTGGAGCTGACGTAAATGCTAAGGATAAAACTTACGGCGTTACTGCCTTAATGTTGGCGGCCGGGGGCAATGAAAATCCCGACGTGTTAAACGCTCTCATAAAGGCCGGTGCTAATGTCAACGTTAAAGATAATGACAACGAAACGGCATTAACGCGGGCAGCTCACTTCAATAGTAATCCTGAAGTAGTAAATGCTCTTATAAAGGCTGGGGCTGACGTTAATGCTAAGGAGAAAGATGACGTTACAGGATTAATATGGGCAGCTTATCGTAATCCCAATCCTGAGGTAGTGAATGCGCTCATAAGAGCAGGTGCTGATGTCAACGCTAAGACCAAAGGCGGCAGAACGGCTTTAATGTGGGCAACTCAAAGGCTCGAACCTGAAGTAGTTAATGCTTTAATTGAGGCAGGAGCTGATGTTAATGCTAAGTACAAGGATGGCATGACGGCTTTAATGTTAGCGGTTCAGTTCACTTACAATCCTGAAGCAGTAAAAGCTCTTATCAAAGCAGGTGCTGACATTTCAGCAAAAGATAACTCGGGCAAGACCGCTCTTGATTATGCAAGGACTGATGGAATGAAGAACATCATACTTGAGGCAGCAAAATAGAAAGGCAGGTAATAACATGCTCACAAAATACACACTAGGAATGCCGAACACGGTTTTCGGCGGAGAAAATTCATTGTCGAACATAACAGACGTTCTCGCAAAAGAGGGCGTTAAGAAGCTGGCGGTCTTCACGGACAAAGGCATTCAAGGCGCAGGA
>JAFTBA010000083.1 GCA_017458545.1 Synergistaceae bacterium
ACTTTCATTACGGAGCTGTTAATTTTCTGAGACTGGAGCCGATTTTCGGATTTGAACCGAAGACCCCATCCTTACCATGGATGTGCTCTGCCGGCTGAGCTAAATCGGCTTTTTGTTAAATGGTGGCGGAACATGGGTTCGAACCATGGTAGACTCCCGTCGACAGATTTACAGTCTGTTGCCATTGACCACTCGGCCATTCCGCCATTTGTTTTTGCTGTTGATGCTTAGTCGATGGAGCCGGCGAGGGGATTTGAACCTCCGACCTGCTGATTACAAGTCAGCTGCTCTGCCAGCTGAGCTACACCGGCCTCAACGAGTCAAGCATTTTACAGGTCAACATTAATTCTGTCAAGCAATAATCTCTCAATCAGCCCCTCTCGGATTATCAAGATATTCAAGCAGCAAAGGACTCAATATCTTTATATACGTCCCTTTCATTCCCAAACTGCGGCTCTCAATCAATCCTGCGCTCTCAAGTTTACGCAGTGCGTTGACAATTACGCTCCTCGTTACTCCAACCCTGTCGGCAACCCTTGAAGCTATTGCGACACCTTCAGGGCCTTTGATTTCGGCAATGATGTGCTTTATGCTCTCAAGCTCCGAGTACGATAACGCCCTCATCGCCATCTGAACGCTCAATCTGCTTCTTGCTGTTTCCTCAAGGACTTTGGCGCGTTCGTTGAGGATTTCGATACCTGCCAGCATACCTAAGTATTCAGCCAACAGCACGTCTTCAACGTTAAACGGCACTTTCTCGCGCACAAGCATAATCGTTCCAAGCCTCTCGGCACTAGCTCCGATTATGGGAACGTACATCAAATGCTTCTCAGGTTTCACGCCGTCATAATCATCATCGAACAAAGGCGCGTCCTCGTCATGTATTTCCGAATCTCTGCACCTGTTCATTCTGATTACGAACTCATCGGGCATAACTCCGTCCATGAAACTTTCGGATAACGCTTTCGATGTGTAATCAGGCAGCCAGTGATACCCCATGAGTCTCCCGGATTTGTCAACAATGTAAACATTAGCCGTTGAAAATTCCGAGAGCATTTCAGCAAGATGATAATAATTCAGCGGTTCACCCTCGCGTTTCGACTGGAACGCACGTCCTACCCTTCTTGTCTTCGTCAGAAGCTCATTCAATGCTCCGTCTTCCGTAAACATTTCATTCATGATTCATACACCTCCTATAACAGGTAACGCCTTATATCTCTGTTTTCGACAAGGCTGCTTAATTTTTCCTTGACAGTTTCAGCAGTGATTTCGATTTTCTCAGTGTCCATGTCGGAAACGCTGAAGCTGATTTCCTCAAGTAACTGCTCCATCATGGTATGAAGTCTTCTTGCACCGATGTCTTCCATTTCGGAGTTCATTTTGTGGGCAAGACGCGCTATTTCCTGAGTGGCCTCGTCAGTAAACGAAAGCTCAGTACCTTCAGTTGAGATTAACGCCTTGTACTGACGGATTAAACTGTTCTCAGGCTCAGTGAGAATCCTCTGCAAATTTTCAATCGTCAACGGCTCAAGTTCAACGCGAATCGGAAAACGTCCCTGTAATTCAGGGATTAAGTCCGACGGTTTAACTCCGCTGAACGCACCTGCCGCTATGAAAAGTATATGGTCAGTCCTCACAGGGCCGTAACGCGTCTGAACCACTGAGCCCTCAACTATAGGCAGCAAATCCCTCTGAACACCCTCGCGGCTAACGTCAGGGCCGTGAGAGCTTCCGCCTTTAACAACAACTTTGTCGATCTCATCGAGGAAAACTATACCGTCCTCCTGAGCGAGGTCTAACGCTTCTTTAGCCATAGCATCAGAGTCGATTAACTTTTCTGCTTCTTCCTGCTGAAGAATGCGGAGGGCTTCTTTAACTTTCATGCTGCGTTTTTTGGTTTTCTTGGGCATAATGCCTCCGAGCATTTCGTTGATGTTAATGCCCATACCCATTATGTCCATACCTGGTGCTCCGAAGACTGAAATCGGTGATGTGCTGTCATTCACTTCAATTTCAACGTCTTTATCATCGAGTTTGCCCTCACGCATCATTTTGAGGAAACGTTTGCGGGTTCTCTCGTTTCTTTCTTCTTCGAGAGCTGCTTCTTTAGGGTCTTCTTCTTTGTTATCGTCCTCTTCCTTGTTCCCGGTAAACGCTTTCATGAAATCGGGCATTGAGAATTTTCTCTCACGTTTGGGCAGCATTGCATCGAGTAATCTCTGTTCTGCTTTCTCAAGCGCAGGTGTCTGAACTTCCTCAATCATTCGTTTGCGTACCATTGAGACAGCGAACTCGGTGAGGTCTCTGATGATTGTCTCAACATCTCGCCCTACGTAGCCGACTTCCGTGAACTTAGTTGCTTCGACTTTAACGAAGGGGGCATTTGAGAGGGTAGCGAGTCTGCGTGCGATTTCAGTTTTACCGACACCTGTAGGGCCGACCATGAGAATATTTTTGGGCATAATCTCATGGGCAATTTCGGGGGGTAAAGCTCTTCTGCGTATTCTGTTTCTGAGAGCTATGGCTACTGAACGTTTTGCCTTGTCCTGACCGACTATGTATCTGTTGAGATGTTCGATTATTTTTGCCGGTGTTAATTCTGAATTAAGTTTACTCATTCTTTGTCTAAAACCTCGACTATTATATGATTGTTGGTGTAAATACATATTTCCGATGCAAGCTCTATTGAACGTCTTGCAATATCTTCGGGTTTCATGTCAGTTGCTTCGCTTAAAGCCCTTGCAGCAGCCAATGCATAGCCTGAGCCTGAACCTATTGATGCTGCGTTTCCTTCAGGTTCGAGAACATCGCCTGCACCGCTGAGTAGGAGAGTCATTTCTGTGTTAGCTGCTAACATCATGGCTTCGAGCCGTCTGAGGGCTTTATCGAGCCTCCATTCGCGGACGAGTTTAACCGCACCGCGCATGAGGTCGCCTTTTTCCTGTTCGAGGCAGTCCTCGAATTTCTCAAGCAGTGTCATAGCGTCAGCCGTTGAACCTGCGAAACCTGTTAATATTTTTCCGCCTAACAGGGTACGGACTTTCCTTGCACCTGACTTAATGACCTGTGATCCTAATGTTACCTGACCGTCACCGGCCATAGCAACGCGCGAACCTTTACGAACGCATACTATTGTAGTTCCGTTAAACAGTGTTATCATTCCCTTCATATACGAAGGTATATTATCTCATTTGCAATTATTTTGTGAATATACAGGATAAATTAAAATTTTGTGAGGAGTAATGACGATATGATTAACCCCGAAAAGATTTTCCCTTTATCTGATTCTAACAGTTTAACATACATTAAGCCCACTATAACGAGGCCGAATATTATTGTCGGTGAATTTCCGTATTACAGCGGCCGTGATTTTGAGAGACATGCTACACAACACTATGAGTTTATCGGAGAAAAGCTGTAATTTATTCATGAAAAGATTATTATGATGCAACAATGCAAAAAATTAATCCCATGGTCATAAGTCGGCCAAGGGATTTTTTTATACTTAACTTAGTGTGTAGCTTTGAGATACTGCAAATCTCCGTACCAATATGACGCTGTTGTACCTCCGTCAATAAGAAAATCGCTCCCTGTAATCCATTTCCCTCTGCTGCTCATAAGAAATTCGGCCAAGTCCCCAACCTCATCAGGTGTTCCTGCTCTCCCTGCAGGGCAAAGCCTGAGCATTTTCAGGTAACCCTCTGCTCTAGGCCCGTGAAGTTCATCGTTAGCTAATGGCGTTATGATTATTCCGGGACTGATTGAGTTTATTGTCGCACCGCGTTTGCCCCAGCGAGTCGCCTCATACATGACTCTGAGAACGTTACAGCGTTTCGAGTACTGATACGCTTTCAGTGTGTCAGTGATTGCCGCTATGAACGGGAGCGTCAGTAATTCCTCAGTCGGTGATGCTGCGAGCTGAGTGTTCTGTTCCTCAGTCAATGCGCCTAACCTGTGCCCTGACTGCGAGGAGATTACCACCCCCGCCCCTCCGTCAGTAATAATCTTCCCGAACTCCTCAAGCAGCACAGCAGTCCCGTACAAGTCAACCCTCAATATATCCTTCACTGATGCCTGAGACGGTGAAACACCTGCGGCATTGATGAGATTTTTCACAGCCCCGAAACTTACAGCGTGTTCAATCAGTCTCATAATATCATCGCGCGAACCCAAGTTTACCGCAATCGTACTGGTCTCAAATCCTGCGTCCTCAAGAATCTTAGCAGCCTTCTCAGCGTTCTCAATCCTCAGATCAGCAAGCACTATATGTTTTCCTGCACCTATCCTCCGTGCTATTGCCTGACCTATTGAACCTGTACCCAAAAGCACAGCTATTTCCTTTGCCATTTTCTACACCTCTTTCACTATTTTCGCAGGTACACCGACAGCAACGCAGTTATCAGGGACATCATGAGTAACAACTGACCCAGTACCCACAATAGCATTCTCGCCTATCGTTACGCCCGGCAAAATATTTACCCTTGCACCTATCCATGCGTTGCGTTTGATGTGAATCGTTTTCGTCATTATCACCCTGATGTTGTGAGGCTCATGGTTGACAGTGAACAGTCCGACTTCAGGCCCTAACATAACACCGTCTTCAATTATGATTGTGCCGATTGACATAGCTGTTAGGCCGTGATTAGCGAAAACGTTTTTGCCTAATCTGAAACAGCACCCTATATCTATCTGGAACGGAGGAGTGATGAACGAATTTTCGGGAAGGTTACCGCAGAACAGTTCGCGCTCAAGAGTTATGATACTCTCTCTGTCGTCAGGGTCTGTGCTGTTAATCTTCCAGCAAAGATGACGGCAGCGTTTCATTTCGCCGTGAGCCTGCCTGAGATATTCGGGGTCTCTTATGTCGTAACTCCTGCCATTACGTAAATCGTCAAATACGCTCATGGTTAAAACGCGTGCTGTTTAGTGTGTGCAACGTAAGGTGCTTCGAGTGCTTTAATCTCGTCATCACTCAGCGTAATGTCAACAGCTGAAGCAGCTTCCTCAACATGCTTAACGCTCGTAGTACCTACAACCGGCGAGCAGATGAACGGTTTACTGAGCATCCATGCGAGAGCCTCCTGAGCCATTGAACGGCCATGTTCCTTAGCGATACGCTCTAAGTTGTCGACAACAGCTTTATCCTGTTCGGCGGTCTTCTCCGTCCAGACTGCAGGTGATACAGCGTCAATCTTCGTTCTTGCTGTCTGAGTCCCCCAGCTGTGAGCACATCTTCCCCCTGCCAAAGGACTCCAAGGGTTAACGCCTACTTTCCTGTCCAAGCAGAGAGGCATCATTTCGTGTTCTTCCTCCCTGTAAATGAGGTTGTACTGGTTCTGCATAGTGATGAATTTCGTCCAGCCGTTACGCTCCGCAATGTTCTGTAACCTTTCGAACTGCCATGCGTCCATAGTACAAGCACCGATGTATCTTGCTTTGCCCGACTTCACAACGTCATGAAGTGCCTCCATGATTTCCTCCATAGGCGTGAAAGCATCGAGCCTGTGAATCTGGTAGAGGTCAACGTAATCGAGTCCGAGCCGTTTAAGGCTGTGATCTATTTCGGCCATGATATTTTTGCGTGAAGAACCGCCGCCGTTTGGTCTGCCGTTACGCATGTCGAAGTTTACTTTTGTTGCAACGACTATTTCATCACGGTTGAGATTGAACTCGCGGATTAACTTCCCCGTAATCTCCTCACTGCTGCCGAGCTGATAGACGTTAGCGGTGTCGAAGAAGTTTATACCGAGTTCGACAGCCTTACGGAAGAGCGGTTTAGCGTCCTCAAACTCCATTGCCCAAGGGAACACGCCGTTTTCAGTTCCTGGTTTGCCGAAGCTCATCATTCCCAAACATATGCGTGATACATCAACGCCGCTGTTACCGAGTTTCACATACTTCATCTGAAAATCTCTCCTTCAATGTGTTGTTGAGTTAATATTAACGGAGAACAATAAAAATCTCAAATTGAAGTATTCAATCAGTTATTTACATAATAAATCTCCCCCTCACCGTTTCATGAGGGGGAGTAATGTTTTTTGAACGACAATTAATCTTCGGGCTTCCAGTCGTTGAACCTCTGCGAACTCTCGAACGTCCCCGTGTAAAATCTCTTCTCGCCGTCAAGCGAACGCATTTTCCTCATGTCGGCCTCCGAAAGCTCAAAGTCAAGCACCGTTATATTCTGCCTTATGTGATTCTCACTTCTTGAACCGGGTATAGTACTGAAACCTTCCTGAACGTGCCACCTCAATATTATCTCCGCAGGTGTCTTCCCGTAACGCCCTGCAATCTCATTAATCACAGGGTCGGCAAACAGCACGGCATTACCGCCGTGAGTCCCTCCCAACGGATACCACCCCTCAACAGCTATGTTATTCTCAGCGCACTTCCTGCGGAATGCCTTTCTCTGCGCGTAAGGGTGAAGTTCTATCTGAACGATTGCAGGTTTGATTTCGGCCTTTGCGAGAACATCATCAAATAATTTTTCGTTGAGGTCAAAATTCGACAGACCTATCGCACGTACTTTCCCTGCTTTAACGGCAGCTTCAAGACCTCTCCACCCTGCCATGTAATTGCCCACAGGCTGATGAAGATAAAGCAAATCTATGTAGTCAGTCCCTAAACGTTCGAGCATTTTGTTGATTGACTCTTCGACGTTGCCCGAATTGTAGTCAGTAGGCCACAGCTTACTCGTTATCCATATTTCGTTTCGCGGAATGCCAGACTCTTTCACAGCAGCACCTACTCCGCGCTCGTTCTGATACGCGTGGGCAGTGTCAATATGTCTGTAACCTGCACGCAATGCAGCGAGTACAGCGTCATGAGCCTGTTCAGCGTTCGAGTTGAATGTTCCTATTCCGAACTGGGGAATGCTCAGGCCGTTATTGAGCTGAATTTTTGCTGTTGACGCAGGCTCGTCAATCATCTTAATCATTCTCAGCCATGCGAGAAATTCCGTCGGCCAAAGATAATTAGTGAACGGTTTATGACCCATTCCGAAATTATGACCGCCCTGACCGTAGAGATGAAGC
>JAFTBA010000084.1 GCA_017458545.1 Synergistaceae bacterium
ACTTGCTGCGAATTTAGGGTTGCTTCCTCCGTCAAAAGCATAATCCTGAAAAGCATTCCAGTAATCAAAACGTAACTTCTCAATATCTTGTGTGTTATCTGAAATTTTAGGGTGATTAACGGCGTTATTATTGGGGCGTAAAACGACTTCAAATTTAACTGCAGGTTCCGAGTTTCCTATTTTGAAGAGCCTTATAGTGCAGAGATATATTGATGTGTAATCCGCAGTGTGTGAGTTTAACCAGTCTGCAAAAATTTTGTGTTTAGTGTCAGGGTTACGGAGTATCCAGACGATAACGTCAGCATTTTTTTGTGATACTGAAGTCATGAGCTGCCCGAGTTCGGAGTTGTCAGCGGATGAGAGATTACTGACGATGATTATACGGCGGTCAGTCTCGGATTCGGGCGATGAGGCTAAGACGTTGCCGTGAAAATTGCCGATGAGGGAGTGTATTTCCTCCCGTGATAAGTTCAGGGTTATCGATTCCGAAAGAAGGTTAATGTTCTCTTCATTTGCGAGCCATTCAGTGAGACCGTTTGAACCGTTCGGCCAGACCGTATATATGTCATCAATTTCATGAAGTACGCCTATGTTGACCAAAATAATTGTTCACCTCTTAATCTCGTAAACATATTCAACTGAAAGTTATAACTTCAAACCGTTAATTTCATTCTGCAAATTTGCCAAAAACCTCCCTGCGTGAGCACCGTCCATTTGAGTGTGATGAAACTGGAACGAAATCGTAAGGTAATACCTAAACCATCTCCTTTTGTACCTTCCCCAAATGATAAACGGGTTATTGAATATACCGCTGTTCATTCCTACAGCACCGTCAATTTCCGTATTAATAATCGCTGACGTTCCTATCACCATACTGTCATTTGATAAATCTATATCCTGACAGTTCACAGCAGACAGTGAAGTACATTTCAAATACTGCTCATTGTATACGTTCAAATCTTCAACGTACATAATATCGCAGGAATTAACTTCACCGTTTTTGTTCTTCACTATCGTATTAACCGCTATCGTATCGTACTGAATGAGCTTATCTCCTACAGGAAGCATATAAAACTCTTTTATGCTTACGGCTGCTTTACCGATACAGTAATCCATAAGCATATTGAACTTCAGGTTATTCTTTCTGCTGACCCTGATAAGATTCGTTACGTCAAAAGTCTTGAAGAAAGTTACCATAGGATTCGGAGCTTTCAGCCAAAGTTCATATGCCTTAGCTCTTGTTGTGTCTTCAGGCTTAATTTCTCTTGGCATCATAATTACTCCTCTCTCACTTAATCATCACCGCAACAGTTTCAACATGCGCCGTCTGCGGAAACATATCAAACGCCCTGACGCTCTCAAGCCCGTAGCCCTTCCCCGAAAGAATCCTGCAGTCCCTCGCCAGTGTAGCAGGGTTGCACGAAACATACACGACTCTTTTGACCCCGAACTCACTCACAGCTTCAATCACAGCCCTGTCGCACCCGTCTCTAGGAGGGTCAAGCACAACAGCGTCATAGGAGTCCTTGAGCTCACCGATAACATCCTCAGACCGTCCGTACAACGCCCTTACGTTACCGAAACCGTTAGCATGAAGATTCTTCACAGCCGTTTTCACAGCACCGCGCCATTCCTCAACGCTCGTAACACTCTCTGCATTCCCAGCAAGCCAGCACGTTAATGACCCTGTACCGCTGTAGAGTTCGAGGACGTTACGCGCTCCCTCAGCCATCGATGAGGCGTAAGCGAACAGCTTTTCGGCTTGGCCCGTGTTGACCTGAAAGAACGACGCTGTGTCAAACATCAGCTTATACTTCCCTAAACGCTCG
>JAFTBA010000085.1 GCA_017458545.1 Synergistaceae bacterium
ATTTTCCCTTCACACATATGGTTACCGACCGCTCACACAGCAGCTCCTGCACCTTCAAGCGCATTGCTTTCGGGACTCCTCACTAAGTCGGGGCTTTTCGGAATAATCGTATTGAGTTCGGGAATATTCCTTCACGATTCGTATTGGGGATTCATGCTGTTAGTACTTGCTGTTATAACGATGGTACTAGGCGCAGTACTCGCAGTTTTCTCGGTCAACATTAAACGCACACTGGCATGTTCGTCAATGTCCCAGTTAGGTTTTATTCTGACTGGAATAGCAATGCAGTGTTTTCTCGGAGTCGATAACGATCTCGCAGTAAGAGGAACTATGTTATACATGGTCGGTCATTCGCTGATAAAACTCGTGCTCTTCCTCTGCGCTGGTGTCGTACACATGAATACTCATCAATTAAATCTCAATGATATTCGCGGTTTCGGACGGGGCAAAAAAGTTTTGATGTTTGCGTTTCTGATGGGGGGACTCGGGTTAATGGGTGCGCCTCTGATTAACGGTTACTTAGGCAAAACGCTCGTTCATGAAGCTATCGTTGAGCATATTCACTCATTAGGCCATGCCGTTAAAGGCAGTCAGGGAACTTTGGCATTCATGACGGCTGGGAATGAGATGTTAATGTTCAGCGTTTGCGAATGGCTGTTCCTGATTTCAGGTGGATTAACTACTGCTTACGTGATTAAACTCTTCTATGCTCTCTTCATAGCAAAACCTGCTCCCGATATGCACCAAAAGGATATTTATATTTCGCGGTCTAATGCAGTACTGCTTACTTTGTCGGCGTTAATACTCCCGGTAATAGGGCTGTTTCCTTCGCAAGTCGGCGACAAAATTGGAATACTTGCAACAGGTTTCATGAACGGTTCAGAACATCATCATGCTGTCGATTACTTTACGTTTGCAAATCTTGAAGGCTCATTGATTTCAATCTCAATAGGTATCGCAGTGTACTTTTTGTTTGTGAGAAAGGTTTTGCAGGAAGAAAAGGTTAAAGGCGAAGTGAAATATCTTGATTTATGGCCTGTATGGCTGAACATCGAAAACTTTTTATTCAGACCCGTCATAGGATTAATACTTCCGTTCATGGGTTCATTGTTCGCCAAAACCGTTGACCTCATAACAGCAGGACCTGTAACACTGCTGCTGTCACAGGCTTCAAGGATAAAATTTATCCGTCCTCCTGAAGATACTGATTTCGGTTACTATCAGGACGAGGCTAAACAGGAAACTGTAGGAACTCTTTTGCCATCGAGTCTTGCTTACGGATTAATGACGTTTGCTGTAGGGCTGCTGTTTGTTATAGGTTTCCTTATGTTTTAGGGATTTATTTTTTGAACTGTATGCCCGATAATTATTACAATAAAGGCTGAATCTAAAATTTTGAGGATTGATTTATCATGATAATAAATAACAACTTAATATCGCTGTCGGCATTAAACATTTCAAAAGTTACCAATGACATGCTGAATAAATCAATTCAGCCTCTTGCTTCGGGTCTTAAAATCAATTCATCATCTGATGATGCTTCCGGATTGGGAATAAGTGAGAAGATGCGTTCACAGATTAAGGGCTACGATATGGCCGTGAGAAATGCTCAGGACGGTATCTCTATGCTGAGAGTCGCTGACGGAGCATTAAGCGGTACAAACAGCCTCCTCCTCAGATTGCGCGAACTCTCTGTTCAGGCTGCTAACGGCTCCTTAACCTTGCAGGACAGAGTACATATTCAGGAAGAAGTTGAACAGCTTAAAGACCAGATAGATTACATTTCAAAATACACGAACTTCAACACAAAGAAATTACTCAACGGAAATTCAGGTGCATTATGGTCTTCCGATGACGTGAACGTTAAAGTCAGAGCAAAAGGAGGTCTGTTAACCTTCAATGACAGCGGCAATAACCGTACTGTTGATAATGCCGAAGCTAATTACAGAATCGAAATCAAAGCTGCTCCGGGAAAAGCTCAGGTTCAGAAAAGCAACATCATGAGCGTTAGTGAAACTACTCTCATCGGAAACAGCAGCAGCGATGCAATCGAAGTGTATTACGACAAAGCATTATGGGAAATCCCTGAGTTTTATGACTCGGAAGGGTACTTCTTTGTTGAAGAACCTCAGACTTTAACGCTCATTCAGGGTAACGGCAAAACTGCTAATGTTACTCTATACCGTGAAGACACGTTAAAGGACGCAGCCGCTAAAATCAACACAGCTATTGCCGAAGGGTTAGGACAATCCGCTTATACTGATGACGGCGGACAGTTCGCAGTGATTTCGGAGTCTGAATACTCACGTTCTGCAATATATGATGATGACGGTTCGATAACCGGTTACGATATTAAATCGGCACTTGTAGTACGGAGTGCCGTACAGGGCAGTGAAGGAAGAATATATTTTTCGGGAAGCAATGAACTGATAAAAGCGTTCGGATTGAATACAGTTCAGGAGTCTGAGGAAGGAACGTTTACTGTTTCGGTTTACAATGCTCATACGGGCAAAGCATTAGTTTCGGACGTGAAGGTTAGCGGCCATGAGCTTGCAGGAGTAATTCACCCTAACATAAATGTTGATTTCGACCCTATGACTGCTACTAAAGCTGAATGGAATGATGACCTGAAGAAATACAACATGATTTCAACAGGAATATACACAGCTAATATACACTTGGCCGATAACGGAATTATATTCCAGACAGGAACTAATCAGAACGAAAGTTTTGCCGTTCAGTTCGGGAACGTCTCTTCAGGAACTCTGGGTGTTGACAGAGTAAACGTTATGACGAGGGAGCTCGCCAGTAAATCAATAGGATATATTGACGATGCTATTGACAGCGTTGTTAAACAGAGAACTCAAATAGTCTCCTACAGTAATGCCCTAGAACATTCAATCACTAATTTCACAGTGTCAGGCGAAAATCTTACCGCTTCACGCGGAAGAATAACCGATACAGATTACGCAAAAGCAACAATGAGATTCATAGAGTTTCAGATACTCAGCATGACCGAAAATGCAGTTATGGCTCAGGCTAATCAGCAGCCTGAAGCCGTGTTCAGTCTCTTGGGAAATTCAAAGTGAAATTAAAGGGACGGGACGGTAAAAAAGTCCCGTTTTTTTTCAACGTTTACTCAACGTAAAATACTCTCCCTGAATTTCTCGGTGCAGCTTCGGGAACACTCCCGTCAATATACCCCACAGCACAGTGTCCTATGCCTTCATAGTTACCCTTAACGCCCAAGTCAGCGAGTAATTTCCTGTACCCTTCCTCCTCAAATTCCTGTTTGGCCCTGTGAATCCAAATGCTTCCCAGTCCCAGCGAATGAGCAGCGAGCATCATGTTGCCTATAACCAAGCTGCCGTCGTAAACGTGA
>JAFTBA010000086.1 GCA_017458545.1 Synergistaceae bacterium
GCGTGTACTCTTCATCTTCCAACGAACCTAAACCCGCAGCCTGAGTCATTGCGTTGATGTTGTAAGGGGTGATTGCATTCTTAATGCTGCGGATGTCGGCTGCTAATTCATCGTTGGTCATGCACCACCCTAATCTCCCTCCTGCAAGCGAACGCGATTTCGAGAACGTCCTCGTAACTATAACGTTCCCGTAATCCCCGATTAATTTCACCGAGCTTTCACCGCCGAAATCAACATATGCCTCGTCAACAACAATAAGACTCTCAGGATTCGACTTAACGATTTCCTCAACCTCATTAACGCTCATGGCCAGTCCCGTAGGAGCATTAGGGTTAGCGATGAACAGCGTACGGCCTTTAACGTTCCTGTAATATGACGGCTCAATCCTAAAATTCTTCAACGGTACTGTTATGTAATCGACACCGTGAAATTTTGCCAATATCCTGTAGAACGAGTAAGTTATGTTCGGAAACGCTGCGCCTTTTTCGCAGAAGGCCATGAACAAAAAGTTGAGTATCTCATCGGAACCGTTGCCGAAAACTATACCGCTCTGTTTAACGCCGGTCATCTCGGAAATTTTAGCGGCTAATAACCTGCATTCGGGATCTGAATAATAATTGA
Organism: Synergistaceae bacterium; assembly: GCA_017458545.1. GTDB lineage: Bacteria > Synergistota > Synergistia > Synergistales > Aminobacteriaceae > JAFUXM01. The sequence goes on from JAFTBA010000086.1 coordinate 622, forward strand.
GACTCTTAGCTGCCTCGTTTGAATACGCTATTGCTTTGGGTGAAGGGGGAAAAGGTGACTCGTTAGTGTTAAGACGAATGTAACCCTTCATGCTTTCTATTTCACCGCTTGTGTCGTAAGGGGTGAGCGAGTTAAATTTTGTGTGAAGAAATCTGCTCATTATGAATCAAATTCAATCCTTTCGTGAAAAATTAAGCCCCCCTTTTGTCCGAAGGAGGGCAGTAAATTATCAGTGATTATTCTACTGTAACTTTAACGTACTGAAGAATTGCAGCGTCAATTTCATCTTCTTCGTACTCTTCAAACTCGTAGTCAATACCTATGTAGTAATCTCCTGCTGCTTTCGGGAGTCTGTAAGGTGATTTCTTACCGCCTACCGATTCGAGGCGAGCATTCTCACCTTTGCCGCGAATAGCGAATACACCGTTGACTCTTTCACCGCTTACCGTTGAAGGCGTTGAAGCCTTGACGGTAATGTAAGGTTTTTGTTTGTCGTAACCCTCTCTGAGAAATACATAAGCCATTACAGACGGGTGATCGTCCTGAGTAGTTTCAGTAATCAGTTCAGACTCGGGGACATTAATGTTCTTTGAGCCGTCAATTTTAGTTTTCTTTCCGCCCGATGTAACAGTGAGTTTGCCCGTGAATGTAACGGGAACTTCATCGGCTTTAGCCTGAGCTTTAGGGTCTGAAACGTTTTCGGTAGGGTTTTCGACGGTTATTTTGACGTAAAGGAGAATGGCAGCGTCAATTTTAGCCTGTTCTCTTTCTTCTTTGAGAGTGTTTGCGATGAGGATATAATAATCGCCGTTTTTTGAGGGGACATTGTAAGGAGGTCTTCTTCCGCCGATTGACTCGAAGCTCATGTTTTCGCCCTCACCCTGAATAGCGTAAACGCCTTTGACTCTTTCGCCTGTTACCATGAAGGGCTGAGATGTTGTTATGATTACGTGTGATTTCTTTTGCGTGTAACCTTTCTCATTGAACAGCGAGGCCATTAATCCTGGTGTATCGTCCTGAGTTTCGATTCGTAGTATTTCGGGAATACGTATTGTTTCACGGCCGCTTACTTCTTTTGATTTGCCGCCGACTTTGAGAGTCATTTCACCGCTGAAGGTTATGCCTTTTTTAGGAGCTGCTGATGCCGCTGAGGTTAAGAGCAGTGCAGCGATGACGGCCAGACAGAATGCGAAACGTTTTGCGGAACACGTCATGATAAAAACCTTCCTTTACACATAATATTTTCAGCGTAATTATAATTTATTCAGCTGATTTATTCGACATAAAATTTTCAGACTGAATTATAATTGACATAATTGACTATATGATTTCCTTAAATTTAATTCAGGAAGAGAATAATTAACCATGCAATTAATCACAAGTCATCTTAATACGGATTTCGACTCATTAGCGAGCATGATTGCAATTCAGAAGTTATACCCTGACGCTGTAATCTGTCCGCCCGGTTCAATGTCTAGAAAAGTACGCGACTTCATGGCCAAGCAGGGAATATCTTTCGCTCCCAGAATCCTCAAACCTAAAAAAATCCCTCTCGATGAAGTTACCCTTATGGTTGTCGTTGATACACGTTCGCGCACACGTATAGGTTCATTCGCTGCTTTAACGGGACGACAGGACATTGAGGTTCACGTTTACGACCATCACCCCCCGACTCCCGATGATATTCCTGCCTCTAAGCTCGTCTATGATCCCATCGGTGCAGCAACTACTATGATACTCGAACAGTTACTGCTCAACAGAAAGGACATTACCCCAGAAGAAGCTACTCTATTTGCCATAGGGATTTACGATGACACTGGAGCATTCACTTACGAGACCACTACCGAACGCGACATTGCAGCAGTAAGTTACCTGCGTGAACTGGGTGCAGATCTTTCGGGAGTTCTTGCGCAGGTCGAGTCGGGTATGTCATCTGAGGATAAAAAACTGCTCGACAATTTAGCCGAGAACATTCGGGAAAAATACATCAACGGTGCAAAAGTATGTCTCACTTTCGCAGAAACAGAAAACTACGTTCAAGGACTCTCCGTCTTCGTCAACAAGCTCAAAGAATACTGCGATGCCCACGTTACAATAGCAGTCGTCAATAACGGCGGCAAGAAAGTCAACATCATTGCCAGAAGCGTTGAAGGTATCTTAAACGTTAAAGAGTTCTTAGCACCTTACGGAGGCAGCGGCCATTATCAGGCAGGCAGTGCAACAATCGAAAACAGAGACGCTCATGAAGTCCTCGAAGAAATTGAACACCGTTTAAGCAAAGCAATTACCCCTATGGTTAAAGTCTCAGACATTATGACCTCACCTGTTATCGCAGTAGGTGCTGACGCTAAAGTTGATGAGGGTTACAGGACTATGCTGCGTTTCGGCGTTAAATCGTTACCCGTCATAAGTCCCGAAGGTGAAGTTGTAGGAATGATGACCCGTAAGGATTTAGACAAAGCACATCTTCACGGCTTAGACCGTGCTAATATTTCGGACTTTATGACTCAGGGAATAATCAGCCTGTCGAGTGAAGCATCTATTGATGAGGCTCACAGAATGATGGCGACATACGGTTTCGAGAAAATGCCTATTCTTGATGGGAGCGGTAAATTAGTCGGGACTATTTCGAGGTCTGATTTGCTGAGGGCATTGTACCATTCTGGACAGTTTGCAGGCGAAGGAACGTCAAGAGA
>JAFTBA010000087.1 GCA_017458545.1 Synergistaceae bacterium
AAAAAATCATGTCATACTTAGGTGAGGAAATCGGTAAATTAGGTTTCGGGTTAATGCGTCTTCCCAGAGTCGAGGGAAAAAATGACGTTATCGACATCGAACAGACTAAACAGATGGTTGATGAGTTCTTAGCCGCAGGGTTCACTTACTTCGATACCGCTTGGGCTTACTCGGGAAGTGAGGACGCTATACGTCAGGCACTCGTTGAGCGTTACCCCAGAGAAAAATTCCAGCTCGCTACTAAAAATGCTGCATGGATTAACTGCAAAACACGCGAGGACGCTCTCGAACAGTACCGCACTTCGCTCAGGCAGTCGGGTGCAGGTTACTTTGATTTTTACTTACTGCACAATCTCGGCGACGCAAGAACTAAACCCTTTGAGGATTTCGGCCTCTGGGATTACTTTCTCGGCGAAAAGGATAAAGGCAACATTAAACACTTAGGTTTCTCGTTCCATTCAACACCCGAACAGCTCGATGAAATTCTCAACAAACACCCCGAAGCTGAGTTCGTTCAGTTACAGATAAATTATGCTGACTGGGAAAGCCACGCTATTCAGTCCCGTAAATGCTACGAGGTCGCCCGTAAACACAACAAGCCCGTCATCATCATGGAACCCGTTAAAGGCGGTAACCTCGCAACTCCTCCCGAATCTGTCGCTAAAATCTTCAAGGACGCTGACCCTGATGCCTCGTGCGCGTCATGGGCTGTACGATTTGCCGCTGACCTTGAGGGAGTAATAACCGTTCTTTCGGGAATGTCGAACATTCAGCAGATGAGGGATAATTTGTCCTACATGAAAGGCTTTACCCATTTGACTGACGAACAGCGCAAAGTCATTCAGGCAGCAAGTGAGGAACTCGCAAGAATACCCGTTGTACCCTGCACGACTTGCAACTACTGCTCCAAAGTCTGCCCTAAAGACATCGGAATCTCAGGCTCATTCGGCGCGTTGAACATGTACACATTGTACGGCAATTACGATTTGGCCAAGAACAGAGAGTATTTTGACGTTGTCATTCAGGGACACAAGAAAGCTGCAGAGTGCGTTCACTGCGGAAGGTGCGAAGGGGTTTGCCCTCAGCATATTGAGATTCGCAAGGAACTCAAGAGAGTCGCTGAGACCTTTAAGGATTAGGGGTTAGGGTGTAGGGTATAGGGTGTAGAGTGTAGGTTACAAATAATTATCCTCTTGTCATAAAAGGCAGGGGGATTTATTATTCTGCACCTGCGAAATATTATGAAAGATACTATAATAAAAATAAAAGTTTGTTTGTATGCAGCAAAATAAATTTTCACAGGAGGTTTTCCCGTAAAATGAGAAAAATTCTTTGCGCTTTAATTCTTCTTTCACTCGCCTCATCAGCAATGGCAGCCCCTTCAAAAATAGGTGTGCTTGCCCCTATAGGTCAGGACGAAAATGACATCATCAAATGGACCGAGAACGTTGCCCATGCTGAAGGAAAATCGGGAACGTTCAGGAACATTAACACAATGGTGATATTCGATGACATGAACTCAATGTTGATGGCATTAAGGGCAGGACAGATTGACCGTTTCGCAACAGGCAATTACACCGCCGACTACATCGTTGAGCGCAACAATGATTTCAGCTTAATCGATAACCGTCATAACGCAATACTCGGTTTCTCACTGGCCATGCGCGAGGAGGACAGACCCAAAATGCTCGCCGTTAATCTCGCAATTAATGACATGAAAGCTGACGGAACACTCGAACGTTTAATCCGCGAGAACATACTCGAACTCGGAGGTAAAGATCCTATAGCTGTTGAGATGCCTAAAATTGAAGGTGCTGACGTGATGAAAGTAGCTGTTACCGGAGATTTGCCGCCTATGGACTGCATACTTGCTGACGGAAGACCGGCAGGATTTAACACAGCGTTCCTCGCAGAACTCTCGAAGCGTATAGGCCGTAACATTGAACTTGTGAGCGTCAGCGCAGGAGCTAGGCAGTCGGCAATATC
>JAFTBA010000088.1 GCA_017458545.1 Synergistaceae bacterium
ATTTTTTATAGGTTAAGCAGGGGTGAAATCCGCTAGCCTATGGCAGTAAAAGCAATAAAAAAATGGCTGGGGCATCAGCCATCGGAGGAGAACCCGTAAGACACTCGCAAGAGCGCAAGGTTTGTTGATACCAGAATCCCCCGCCTTTAGGCGTGGGGAGTATGTCAAAGAAAATCCCCTCCGTTAAATTTACAGAGGGGATTTAACCTGTTTGTAGGAGAAAATAAAAATGAAACGTGTTGTAAGCATGTTACTCAGTGAATATATCCCTGCTCTCAATCTTACCGGGCTTCCTGTAACTGCTGCGTCCTTCAACCCTCTGAGGTTTAGGTCTGGGTCTGCTGTAACCTATACCCCTGAACGCTTCTGCTCCGGTCCCTGCAGGTATCAGATGACCGATGATAACGTTCTCTTTCAGACCGATTAACGGATCCATCTCTCCTTTAACTGCTGCTCCTGCCAATACCTGTGCTGTCTGCTGGAATGATGCTGCACTCAGGAAACTGTCGGTAGCAAGAGCTGCTTTCGTTATACCGTGAATAAACGGTTTGCACTTAGGAAATTCCCTCATTCTCTGAACGAACGTGTACTCACGGATTAAGTGTACCACTTCTGCCTTTGAATTTGCTGCCCTCACCCAGATTTCAACAGGCTGTCTCCTCACTATTTCGGCTATAACTTCCGGCCTCAATTCAGTTCCGCCCGTTATCTTCATCAGACCCTCGTCTACATATTCTGCCTCATCATCAAATTCTCCGTTTTCTTCACCCTCTTCACGCTCTTCAGCCTCATCAGCTTCTTCTGATGTTGTGTCTTCGGGTTCGGGTTCAGGAGCAGGATTGAAATTAAACACTGCGTTCACGAAAATTTTGTTCTTGAGTTTTGACGCAAGTATTTTCCTGAGAAGGTCTGTCCTCGTAAGCATTATTACTTCTTCGCCGCTGTCAAACTCTAACGTCTCTAACTCTCCAGTTGCAAATGCTTTCAGCACTTCATCATCAATAACTTTACCTGAAAATTCACCGTTCAGATAAATATCCTTGCCCTTAATCTCCATTGCCTCAAGGGCTTTCATAAGTGCTTCGGCAACGTCTATGTATTCTACGGCGTTCCACACTTTTATGTCACGTACTCCGCTCTTGGTTATATCAAAAGCGCTGTCAGCTGTGATGAGTTCATCACGGTTTGCAATAGTTCTTTTGCCTGAAATTACATCTTCGGCTAACCATTTGACATTTATCATGCGTTCGAGATTTTCGCGGTTCCTTATTCGGACTACTAAAGGTCCGCCTGAAGTTATCTTCTTGAGGTCCTCGCGTCCCAAATGGATATTCTTACGGATTTTGCCTTTCTTTTCGGTCTGAACATCGCGGATTAATCTCATTCCGAGCATACGTTTCCTGAATGCTGTCTTGCCGATTATAACGTCAACTTCCTGACCCTCATGCGAAATCGTAAAAGTTTTCACGGGTGAACCGGGCTTGAGTATCAGTCTCAAAAGTTCCTCAGTAAGAGGCTGGCCGATATATTTCTCGTAACCGTCCTGAGACCTGTCTATAGCCGTCAGAATATCATTCCTGAAATTTTCAACGGCTCCGTTAATCCTGCTTTCGTTATCCGAACGGATTTCCTCTTCGAGTTTAGCGATGTCGTCAAGCCATATCATATCGCCTGCTACCAGTGAAGTGTCCCCCTCTTCGATAACTCGCACTTTATTGAGCGGAGCTACTTTCCTGAGTATGACTTCAATGTGTTTGTTGTTGATGCTTACTCCCTGTGAATGGTAAACGTATTGAATTTCATCGACGAGCATTTTCTGAACGGCGTTAATGCCTTCGACCTCAAGCAGCTGCTGAGGGTCAATGCTTCCCTCAGTGAGCGGAGTAAGTCTGTCTACTTCAAGGCCGGGAACAACAGCTTCTTTGATTTCCTGACCTGAAGGAATTGCGTGTGATAATGTGTTGCCGTCATCGTCCTCGATTATTACTTTGCGTTTACCTTCAGTGATAACTTCTTTGACATGGCCGTCAAGCCCTGCGAGTATGCAGACTTTTCTGGGTCTTCTGACCTCGAAGAGCTGTTCGATTCTGGGTAAACCCTGAGTAATATCTTCTGCCGAACGAACTCCGCCTGTATGGAACGTTCTCATAGTGAGCTGAGTACCGGGTTCACCGATTGACTGAGCAGCAACGACTCCGACTGCTTCGCCTATGGGGACGAGTTTACGTGATGACAGGTCATGACCGTAGCATTTCTGGCAAACGCCTTTTTTGAGGGCGCAGGCAAGGGGACTTCTGACCCATACTTCAGCGATACCTGCAGCTTCTATTTTCTTAGCGAGTGCCTCAGTGATAATGTCGCCCGATTTAACGAGTATTTCACCGTCAACAGTTATGTCATGAAGCGATGTTCTGCCTGCGATACGTTCAGCGATACCTATCATAACTTTTCCTTCGCTGATTAAAGGCTCAATGCGTATGCCTTTATCAGTACCGCAGTCATGTTCAGTGATAATCAAATCCTGCGAGACATCAACGAGTCTTCTGGTTAAATAACCTGACTTAGCTGTTCTGAGTGCAGTGTCAGCGAGACCTTTTCTAGCGCCGTGAGTCGATATGAAGTACTCAAGCATGTTCATACCCTCACGGAAGTTAGCAGTTATGGGGTAGTCGATAGTTTTGCCCGTAGGGTCTGCCATGAGACCGCGAATACCAGCCATCTGACCGAGCTGACCTTTTGAACCTCTAGCACCGCTGTCGACCATCATACGGACGGGGTTATCAACGCTCATATGCTGCTCAATTCTGTCGGCAATATCTTTAGTAGCTTCAGCCCAAAGTTTGCTCTTCTGGTCTAAATACTCATCGTAAGTCAGCAAACCCATCTCGTAGTTGTCTTTAGCGATGTCGTCCTCAGCCTGAGTAGCGCGTGTAATTTCAGATTTTTCGTCAGGTATTCTGACTGCCTGAACAGCGAAACTGATACCGCTTCTTGCAGCCCAGTGATAGCCGAGAGATTTTATTTCGTCGAGCATTTCAACGACTGTGGGTCTGTCTACTTTGTCATAGGCATCATCGAGCAGTCTGCCTATTTTCTTTTTGCCTAACTGGTCATTAACAAACCTGAGCTGTTCTGCGATTCTCGTGTTGAACATTACGCGTCCGGGGCTGGTCTCGAAGAACACTGTGTGAGGTTCGCCCTCAATATCCTCGAAACTGTCGACGATTACAGCCTCATTGTTGAGTATATATTTTCTGCGTCCTGCAGGGTGTCCCCATTCTTCGGGATTTTCCCTGAGCCAGATTTTAGCGTTAACGTGGACGATTCCGTGAGAGATTGCCGACATAACATCGTCCATGTTCATGAAGTGCTTGCCTTCACCCTGAAGACCGCTCCTCATATCAGTGAGGTAATAGACACCGAGAACGATGTCCTGTGTCGGTGTAACGACAGGTCTGCCGCTAGCAGGTGAAAGCAGGTTGTTAGCTGAGAGCATGAGGAGTCTTGCTTCAGCCTGAGACTCAATGCTCAAAGGAACGTGAACGGCCATCTGGTCGCCGTCAAAGTCAGCGTTGAAAGCGGTGCAGACCATAGGATGAAGGCGTATAGCTTTTCCCTCCATCAGCACGGGTTCAAACGCCTGAATACCCAAACGGTGAAGCGTAGGTGCTCTGTTGAGCATGACGGGATGATCCTTGATGATGTTTTCGAGTATCTCCCAAATTTCGCTGCCGCCCTTTTCGATTCTGCGTTTAGCATTCTTAACGTTAGGAGCGAGATTTCTCTCAACGAGTCTGCGAATAACAAACGGCTTGAAAAGTTCGAGAGCCATCTGTTTAGGAAGACCGCACTGGTAAATTTTGAGCTGAGGGCCTATGACTATGACCGAGCGTCCTGAATAGTCAACACGTTTACCGAGTAAGTTCTGGCGGAAACGTCCCTTTTTGCCTCTGAGCAGGTCAGTTAGACTCTTGAGCGGTCTGTTACCTGCGCCGAGAACGGCTTTGCCTACTCTGCCGTTGTCGATGAGAGCGTCAACGCATTCCTGTAACATACGTTTTTCGTTACGTATGATGATTTCGGGAGCGTTGAGAGCCTGTAACTTTTTGAGTCTGTTATTGCGGTTAATGACGCGCCTGTAGAGGTCATTGAGGTCGCTTGTTGCGAAGCGTCCGCCGTCGAGCTGAACGAGGGGTCTCAAGTCTGGGGGTATTACGGGCAGCACTGTGAGTATCATTGACTGAGGGAGCGAATCGCTTTTCCTGAAGTCCTCCGTAACCTGAAGACGTTTAATGAGTTTGCGTTTTTTCTGACCTGTAGCATCAGCGATCTGTTCCCTTAATGAATCGGCGAGCCAGTCCAAATCGAGTCTGTTGATTAACGCCAGTACTCCGTCAGCGCCTATTCCTGCCGAGAATTTTTCATCATAAGCACTGCATAATTTCTGCTGATGTTCAAAGATAACATCGCCCTGTTCAAATGGTGATTTCCCTGCGAGTATTACGAGGTGGCAGGGGTCATCAACGACAGTACTGCACTGTTCATCTTCGCCTTTGTCCTTTAAGTCGGGGAACAGTTCGGGATAAAGCTCATGAGCTTTTCTGAGTTCGGTCTCAGATAAAATTTTCCCTTTCGACAGCTCGATACCGTCAACTATGGCTTTCACTGCATTGATTACAATGAAAGCGTCATTATTGCCGACCTTAGCGCGTTCGGCAGTTTCGGGAGCTTTTGACGCAGGGACTACGGCACCTGCTTCAAGTCCTAATTCTTCTGAACGTTCTTTGAGCACGAAAGCAGGTTCAACCTTGAGGCTCTCATCGCCGAACTCAGTTTTGTATTTCGAGACCTGAGCCGATGAGATAATATCACCTACATTAAGCGGAATACTCAGCACTTCGTCTATCATGTAGGCTTTCTCGCACCTGAAATCCTTATCGTAATGCTCATGGATTTTCATTTCAGTTACGGGTATAACTGCTCCTACTGAGACTATATCGGGTCTGCCTGTCGCAGTAACTTTGAATGCTTTTTCGGGTTTTTTGAGCGGTGCAAAATATATTACCCTCTCCAAATCCTTTGCGCTTGTTCCCAGCAAAAGGCTTAATCTGCTGGGTATGCCTCTCAAGTACCAGATGTGTACTACCGGTACTGCAAGGTCAATATGTCCCATTCTTTCGCGGCGGACTCTGTTGTCAGTAACTTCTACACCGCAGTGTTCGCAGATAACGCCTTTGAACTTAGGGCCTGAACGTTTGTATTTACCGCATTTGCATTCGTAGCTTCTTGTAGGGCCGAATATCCTTTCGCAGAACAGGCCGTCAGTTTCGGGGCGTAAAGTTCTGTAATTTATCGTCTCTGGTTTAAGCACTTCACCTTTTGAGATTGCATGTATTCTTTCGGGGGTTGCTAATTTAATTCTTACTCCTGTAATTTCTTTTCTTCTGGCCAAGTCTAAATATCCTCCTCTACGTCTTCAAATAGTCCCGTACCTGTCCCCTTACGCATATCATCTTTGAGCATCTCTTCGGTCATGTTCTCCAATTCCTCAGCTGTAGGCTCTGTACTTTCAAACAGCATGTCCGCTATATCTGCTTCAGCCCTTGAACTCTCTTTGAGTTCGCTCAGAATATTGTTTTCACCGGCCTGTGTATCGCTCTGAGTTTTAGCGCGGTCTTTTTTCGTTCTTGCTTTTCTTGCTGACGAGAAAACTTCAGGCGGTTTTCCTGCGTAAATGGCTCTGTCGTCATCTTCCATAGGTATATCGCCGTGTGAACCGTCATCAAATTCCACCTCAACATCTAGCCCTAATCCCTGAAGTTCCTTAACCAGTACTCTGAAACTTTCGGGAACTCCGGGTTTCACTAGGCTCTGACCTTTGACTATGCGCTCATAAGTCTTATCACGTCCTCTTATGTCGTCTGATTTTACGGTTAAAATTTCCTGAAGAACGTTAGCAGCTCCGTAGCCTTCCAAAGCCCAGACTTCCATTTCGCCGAAACGCTGACCTCCGAACTGAGCTTTACCGCCTAAGGGCTGTTGAGTGATTAAACTGTAAGGTCCTGTTGAACGGGCATGAATTTTGTCGTCAACGAGGTGATTAAGTTTGAGCATGTACATACAGCCGATAGTAACTTTTTTGTCCATAGGTCTGCCTGTTCTGCCGTCACGAATAGTAATCATACCGTCTTCAGTGAGGTCTTTGTACTTAGTGTCAGCGATTTTTCTCATTTCGGAGAATATTTCGTTTTCATTTGCGCCCTCGAAAACAGGAGTAGATACGTACCAATTATTATTGAGAGCGACGAAGCCCATAATAGTTTCGAGAACCTGTCCTAAGTTCATACGGCTGGGAACGCCTAAAGGGTTAAGCACTACATCAACGGGTGTACCGTCAGGCAGGTAGGGCATATCCTCAACAGGAAGGACTCTGCTGACAACGCCTTTATTGCCGTGTCTGCCTGCCATTTTGTCGCCGACAGTAATTTTTCTGCGCTGAGCAACGTAGACTTTCACCGAACGGATAACTCCTGAGCCTAAGCCTTCAGGGTTGGAACGTCTGTCCATCTGTTTAACGGCAACGACTTTTCCCCATGAGCCGTTAGGAAGTTTGAGGGAGTTGTCGCGTACTTCGCGTGCTTTTTCGCCGAATATAGCTCTGAGTAATTTTTCTTCAGGTGTCTGGTCTGATTCGCCTTTGGGAGTAACTTTGCCGACGAGAATATCACCTGCAGCTACTTCAGCACCTATGCGGATTATGCCTCCTTCATCGAGGTTGCGCAGCATATCTTCGCCAACGTTGGGAATATCGCGCGTTATTTCCTCAGCACCTAATTTAGTTTCGCGTGCTTCGATTTCGTATTCTTCGATGTGGACTGAAGAGAACTTATCATCTTTCACTAAATTTTCGCTGAGTAAAATAGCGTCTTCAAAGTTGTAACCCTCCCAAGGAACGAAAGCTACAAGAACGTTATGCCCCAGTGCAAGCTCACCGTTATCAATGGCCTGACCGTCAGCAATAATATCCCCTTTGAAAATTTCCTCGCCCTTATGGACTAAAGGTCTCTGATGAATGAGAGTTGACTGGTTAGAACGGCGGAACTTAATCATATCGTAAGTTCTTTCGCGTCCTTTTTTGTTTTTGACTTTAATGCGGTCGGAGTCAACGTAAGTAACAGTTCCGTCCTCTCTAGCAATGATGCACGAGCCTGAGTCTTTAGCGATTCTGTGTTCAATTCCTGTGCCTACTCTGGGTGCTTCAGGGAGCATTAAGGGTACAGCCTGACGCTGCATGTTTGAGCCCATCAAAGCCCTGTTAGCGTCATCGTGTTCAAGGAACGGGATTAAAGCTGTTGACGGAGAAACAATCTGACGGGGTGAAACGTCCATGTAGTCGACCTGTTCAACAGGAATAGTAACGATTTCGTCAGCGTGCCTTGTTGGGCATGAATCGCCTGCTATAGTTACGCCGTCAGCCTCAATAGCAGTGTTAGCCATAGCAACGTAACGTTTATCCTCGTCATCAGCCGAGAGGAGTTCTACTTTGTCAGTTAATTTTCCATCCTCAATTTTTCTTCTGGGAGTAACGAGGAAGCCGTGAGAGTTGAGGCTTGCATAAGTAGTGAGTGAAGAAACCAAGCCGATGTTAGGTCCTTCAGGAGTTTCAATGGGACAGACTCGTCCGTAGTGTGTGTAATGTACATCTCTGGCCTCGAAACCTGCGCGTTCACGGCTGAGACCTCCGGGGCCTAGTGCAGAGAGTCTTCTGCGGTGAGTAACTTCAGCGAGGGGGTTAGTCTGATCCATAAACTGCGAGAGCTGGCCTGACCCGAAAAATTCACGCAGACAAGCGGCAATGGGACGTACATTGATTAATTCTTTGCCTGTAACTTCATCGAGGTTAGGAATAGTAGTCATTCTTTCGCGAACGATGCGCTCCATTCTGAGCAGTCCTATTCTGACCTGATTCTGTAACAGTTCGCCTATTGAACGGACGCGTCTGTTGCCTAAATGGTCAATATCATCGCTGGGTTTATCCTGATATTTCATTGCGAAGATTTCTTTAACGATTTCAACAACGTCCTCAAGGCTGATTAATCTTTTGTCCTCAGGCTCAAACATATTGAGTCTTCTGTTGAGTTTATATCGTCCTACTTTGCCGAGTGTGTAACGTCTGGGGTCCTGAAGAAGGCTTCTGAAATAATCGCGGGCGTTCTCAATTCTGGCAAGCTCATTGGGCTTTAATTTCCTGAATATATCCTGAATGGCTTCATCAGGGCTTTTTGTTTTGTCAGCTCTGAGAGTGCGTGCGAGAGCAGGGTCCATATCATAGACTAAGATACCTTCGAGGTTGGAATTATAGAGGCTGTTGATTTTGTCTGTGTAGTCGTCATCTATGACAGTCCCTTTAGGGATAATAATGTCTCCGCGTTCGTTCTCAACGTCTTCAGCGGTCATGTAGCCTTTGAAGTCGGAGCCGAACTCAATGAGGATAGTTTTAATTTCGAGGAGTTCTAAAATCTCATCGTTATTCTTAGCGCCAAGTGCTTTGAGAAGCAGTGTAACGGGTAATTTCTTTTTGTTGTCGATGTTAACGGTGATTAATTCTTTTTCTGATTCGGGCATAGCAAAATCGAGCCAGGCACCTCTGTCAGGTATTAATTTAGCGGAACAGCCTTCAGCGGTATGAGTGAAATAGATTCCTGCCGAACGTGCGAGCTGATTAATAACGACTCTTTCAGTACCGTTAATAATGAAAGTACCTCTGTCAGTCATAACAGGGAAATCGCCTAAAAAAATTTCCCTTGCGTCTTTTCTGACCTGAGTTTTTTTGTTTGTGAGCCTTATAGTGGCTTTAATGGGTCTGGCCCAGGTCATATCTTTCTGTCTTGCATCTTCTTCAGTAATTTTGGGTTTTTCAATCGAATAATTGAGAAACTCAAGTGCAAAAGTACCGTCATAACTTTCAATCGGGAAAACTTCTTCAAGTAATTCCTGAAGCCCCTGAGTTTTTCTTTCATCGGGAGCTACATTATCCTGATAAAACCAATGGTAAGAATCTCTCTGAACTCCTATCATATCAGGCATTTCAACTAAATCATGGGCGCGGCCGAAAGTATATCTCTTTCGGTTTTTACTGATCTGAATAAATTCAGGCATATTTTCCTCCCCTGATAGATCGGTTTTAGTGCAATGATGCATGATAGCAAAAAAAGCACAAACATGTCAAGAAGGACACGATTATGCTTTCTGTGAGTAATAAAACTTTTGAGCTTACCCTTAAATATTTTCTTTATGCCCGAGAGAGGACTCGAACCTCCACGAACTTGCGCCCACCAGAACCTGAATCTGGCGCGTCTACCAATTCCGCCACCCGGGCTTGGTAAATTAAAACAGGAAATATTTTATACATGGCGTTGAATTTTTGCAAGCCCGAAAATTTCAGCTGACAGTGTATAATTCTCAGCGTCTTAAAATTTTAATCAACTGTTTTCAGGAGTGATAATGAAAATATGAAACTCGTTGTAATCGGTACAGGTTATGTAGGACTCGTAACAGGCACATGCCTTGCGCGTTACGGTAATAATGTGGTATGCGTTGACATTAACACTGAGAGGGTCGAAAAATTAAAGAACGGTATAGTACCGTTCTACGAGCCCGGCTTGGAGGAAATGATGAAACGCAACATGAACGAGGGAAGACTCTCATTCACCGCCTCAACAGCAGAGGCACTCTCAAAAGCTGAAGCATGTTTCATCTGCGTAGGAACTCCTCAAATGCCTGACGGAAGCGCAAACATGTCCTACATCGAAAGCGCAGCACATGATATTGGCGCAGGTATGGCAGGGAGTTTACTTGTCATAGTGAAGTCAACAGTCCCCGTAGGAACAAACAGCCGCGTTAAATCAATCATCGAATCGGAATTAGAATCACGCAAAGCGAATCACACTCTGTTCATGGCCTCAAATCCTGAGTTCTTGCGTGAAGGTTCATCGCTCACTGATTTTCTTGAACCCGACAGAGTCATTATAGGAGTTGACTCACAGGAGGGGCGCAGAATATTTGAGGAATTATATTCGTTCCTTGAGCCGTCAAAATTAATCTTCATGGATACGGCTTCAGCTGAAATGTCCAAGTACGCAGCCAACGCGATGTTAGCGACACGAATATCATTCATGAATGAGATGGCAGGAATATGCGAACATGTCGGAGCAGATGTTGAGGCAGTAAGACGCGGCATAGGACTTGATGTCCGTATCGGCAAGAAATTCCTCAACGCAGGGTGCGGTTACGGAGGTTCATGTTTCCCGAAAGACGTGAGGGCATTACGCGATTTTGCGAGAGCAGCAGGGTATGAACCTCAGATACTCACGGCGGTAGATGACGTGAACGAACGGGCAAAGCAGTCAATGTTTACGAAACTCTCATCGAAATTCGACAGTCTTAACGGCAAGACGATAGCAGTTTGGGGATTGGCGTTCAAACCGAAAACATCAGACACGCGCGAAGCACCTGCACAGGTGTTAATACGTTCACTGTTGGGTGCAGGAGCTAAGATACAGGCCAGTGACCCCCGAGCAATCGAGGAAACGCGTAGTGTTCTGGGTGAACACAAAGGACTGTTATATGTTTCAGACATGTACGATGCTGTGAACAACGCAGATGCACTTGCAGTGATGACGGAATGGGATATTTACAGGCAGCCTGATTTCGACAGGATAAAGAAGTTAATGAACCGTGGGCTTATTGTTGACGGGAGGAATTTGTATATGCCTGAAGATATGAGACGCAGAGGATTTACATATGTATCAATGGGAAGGCCGGAAGTTAATGAGTAGTTTGAGGGTTAAGATTTTGGCATTGCTGTCGGTTATGATAATGCCTGTATGTTCATTTGCAGCTGATGTCTCATCGGTTGAGCGAGAAGGAATGATGATGAGGGTAGAGCTTAACAGGCTAGGAACTTCAGCAGAGCCTTCAGAACGCGAGACGCTGCTGCGTAAGATAGCGGAGAGGTGCAAAGGCACAGAGGAGGGAGAGCGAGCATATTGGGATTTAGCGGATTTGTATTTGGAGGGATTTCCTGAGGAGATGAGGGACAAGGCGCGCGAGATACTGGAACAGTGTATAAAGGCTTATCCCAATTCGCTGAGGGCATCAATGGTGAGGTGTAAACTTGCTGAACTGTATGATACCGGCAGTGCGAGGAGGGAGGAACTTGTGAGGCAAATAAAGAAGGACAATAAGCTGCCTGAATTTCTGAGGTCAGGTATGAAATAAACTGAAATAAACTGAAATAAGCCCGTAATTTTTTGCAGGGTAATAATACTGTTTGTAAAAAGGCTTAAATTTTCAGTTTGTTTGTTGACAAGGGGACATGACGGTGTAAAATGTGTGTTGTAGTCCTGCGTGTATTACTTAGAACCAAAAAAAATTATTATTCCGAAAGGAGTGCATTAGTTTTATGAAAAAGTTTTTATCACTAATGTTAGTAGTAGTAATGCTTGCGTTTGCAAGCTCGGCAATGGCTGCTGTTACGCTTACTCCGTCGCAGTCAAATGTTTTTGTTTTGGCAGGAGGTGCCCCTGTAGATTTAACGCTCACAGCAGACGGTATCGATGAAAATTTAGGGCCTGCATGGTCATTCGACCTCCGCAATAACCCTCCGACTTGGGTAACGCTCAACGGTACAGACGGCACAAGCAGGACGAGAACGCTGACCCTGAACCCTGATTCATCAGTTACGAACAGTACTTATACGGTTACGGTGAGGGTAAGAGGTTCGTACAAGCCTTCAGTACACGGAGCGAGGGTAACCGAGACTCAATCGGCGGACATCAGAGTAACGGTAGCACAGAATGCGGATCCCACTCGCCCGATTGCAAGAAGACTAACAGTTGAATTTATAGTGAGTCAGGTTAGGGTCATTAACCCGGGACTTGCAATGCTGGCTCGTGCCGTAGTATCTCTCACAGGTTCACGAAGGGTAGCACAGAATTTACAAGCATTCATCAATGAACTCAACAGATGGCTGTTCTTCTACGGTATGGTGGATGCCTCTGAGATGAGTGCTGCGGACATTCCCAGTGATACTAAGGTTCTGGCGGAGGGCGGTATAACACCGACCGGTGCAGAAGCAAAGACTATTGCGCTTGAAGCAGCCAAGAGGAAGTTCCTTTCCAATAACGACAGTGAGCGAGTTATTGGTTTCGTTGAACAGTTCCGCGCAAACGATACGGGAATTGCGGTTATTGATCTCGGAACGTTTAACGAAGTGTTCTGGGGCAAAGCACTCAACATGAACCTGCAGAATGTTGTTGACGGTACTAACACCAACATCGACAACGAAGCAGTTTTCATCAACAGCAGCGGTGACGTTATCACGACAATTCCCGGTGCGAAGAGTGTAAGCAGTGACCCGACACCCGGATTTGTTACGGCAGTATGTTACGTTGAATCAGGCAAGACCTACGATCCTGTAATTTACACAACCGTAACATCTGCAGAGGCAGCAGCATTTGACGCGGCAGCAGGTACAACAGTACAGTCAGTTACGATTGAGGTTACGGAGACTGTTTATGAGACCTCAACGTTCTCACCTGTTGTTGAGGAGAGCGCATTAATCGCAATAGCGAGCGCAAGGGGAATCGCCTCGAAAGACCTCAAGCTCTACAGCACGACAGTAGCAGAGGGTTCAAGCTGGGACATCTCAACTGCAGAGAGTACCTACATGACGGCAAACGACATTGACGAAGTAGCAAAACTGCCCAGACTGAAGGACGTTGAAGCAGGAACGTACGTCGCAAAGATTTCGTTCGACAAAACGCCGCGCGATGCTCAGGTTTACAGCAAACCTACGCTCTATCCTTACGGTGTCAAAGCGAACGGTGCAGCAACTGACGCGACAGTTTACGCAATCAGCAACAATGAGGCTTATGAAGTTCCCGGTTCAGCCGTGTACGAGGGAATGACAGCTTATCTCGTTGTA